>NZ_FRBE01000008.1 GCF_900142535.1 Fibrobacter sp. UWEL | reverse complement strand
GGACTCTAGACATTGTTTTTTCCTCGATTCTGGAATTTAACAATGAATATGAAAGCATGATTTACCCTCTTATTAAATCACGCCATAGTCCACAATCGCCTCTATAAGACAAGCCCAGAACCTTGTGGGCGGCACCATCGTATTTCTGGAATGTGAAAATCATCCGAAATTAATGAGCTTTTACGAGCAAAATCTATTTCGGCAATTTTCCTCAAGAATCACAGACAGCCCAAACACCGAAGGCCTGGTACTAAACCAGATGTTCAGACTTATTTAAAGGGAGGCAATTGGGAAAAGACCCACCGTGATCCGCTCTTATCGCTAAGATCGCGTGGTGGGTACGATTGCCGGGAATCTACTCTCCATCAAAAAACTAAGGTCTTAATGCGTTAAATGTTTAACTTCTTTGAAAGACTTGATTTCGTCAGCCAGAACTTTCTGCAGTTCTTCCTTGGGCAACAGTAATTGATAATCAGCAACTCCAATAGGCTTGCCAACACCATCAAGCGAAAGTTCAACTTCAACATTATCTTTTGTTGCACAAAGAATAATACCGACCGAACGATTTTCACCTTCCCCGCGCTCCAGGCGGTCAAGCAACGAAAGATAATAGTTCATCTTACCTACATATTCCGGCTTAAATTCACCCACTTTCAAATCAATTGCCACCAAACATTTCAGTTGCCTATGGAAGAAAAGCATATCTACCCTGCTTGCTTTCCCGTTGAATTCCAGTTCATGCTGGTTTCCAATAAAGGCAAAGCCCTTTCCAAGTTCCAAAAGGAACTGTCTAACCTTTTCAACAAGTTTTCGTTCCAGTTCTAACTCCATTACCGGCTCTGTAATTCCAAGGAAACCCAAGTTATAAGTGCTGCGGAAAGCTTCGTTCGCAAATTCCGCCTGACCTTCGGGCAACGTGTCCTTGAAGTTGTTTTGAGGGCGGTTAAGAGCAGCATGTTCATACATTTGCATTTTCACGGCGTTTATCAGCAAATCACGCGTCCATCCCTTGGCAACGCACTCCGAGGCGTAAAAAAGGATTTGGTTGTCGTCATCTGTAGTCCGCATCAATTGCAAAATATGTCCCCATGGCAAAAGTGCAACAGCCTGTTGCACTTTTGAATTGCTTTTAGAAAAACGTTCGTAAAATTTTTTCATATTCCAAAGGTTTCTCGGGGCCACCCCCATATCCGGGAAATGTCCCTTTAAATCTACAGAAAGGCGACGAACAACAGAATTTCCATGTTTACTATCGAGTTTGCGTTCATGCAGCACTTTCCCGATTTCCCAATAAGCGGCATTTTCGCCAATATTTAGTTGACGAGCAACGTTTACACGAGCCCGTTTAATTACTGCAACAGCCTGTTGCAGAATTTCACCATATTCAGATTCTACCTGCAAAACAATCTTTTTTGTCATAATATTCTCCGTACGTTTAAACCACCATTTTCCCCTCGCCGGGAAAATGGTCGATAGCATTCTTTTTGATTATAAAGATGTTCCAGTAACATTGTTGGCGAGGGTCTTCCTCGGCGTTACCTGGCGCAATTTCGCCTTGCCGCGAATGCACGTACGGACTTTTGCAAGTCTATGTCGACTGTCGCAAGGAGTGATGAATTATGGGATAAATATAATTAAAGATTTTGACAGTAAAGTGTCAAAAAAACTCTCGACAGTGTTGAGAGAAAAAGACCCACCGTGGTCCTCTCTTATTGTTAGTCCTTCAAAATGTCAGAATATGGCATGCGAAATTAGGTAGATTATGGGGAATACAAAAAAAGGCAAGGACCTGTACGGAATCCCCGGACGTGCATCCTACTTCATCGTACCCATCGGGACCCGCGAAAAAGCGAGTTACACCGAGTACGACGACAAGAAAGTCTGCGAAAGGGACGCTGCACAAATGGAAAAACAGGGTAAACCACACAAGAAAAAGGCAATGCCGAAAGATGACGAAAGCGACAATGCCGGCGGCTTCGTAGAAACCCTGGTCGGTCTAATGAACGAAATGAAAACAGAACAGGGCTGGCGCCAAAGCGACGGAACCCTACTCTGGGAAAAGCTGAATGACGGCAGTTACTACTGCTACGATAAGAATGGAATGACCGCAGTTAAGCGAGTCAAGGAAGCGAAGTACTGCAAATAAAAAAGACCCGCCGTGGTCTGCTCTTATCGATAAGATCGCGTGGTGGGTACTATCGTTGTTAATGCACGTTTATAGAAGTTATTTGTCAAATTCTACACCAGGTCTCTTTAGGCCTGGTTCGCCTTTAGCTACAGCATCTTCCCAGATGAGCGAAGGATCAACATTAAAGACAACGCAATCTTTTTCTATTTCGTCACGCAAGGCAAGAAATTCGCTATTCTTTTCATCAACGAAATTCTGTTCCAGAGCTAAGATTAAACCCTTGTTTTCTCCAGAACGGAAAAGTTTGCCTTGCAACGTTCTGTAATGAGCATTTACAAACGTCTCTTGTTTTAGTGAACCATTCAGTTTTACATACCAGAAAAAATAACGGCTTCTGAGTAAGGTCAAGAAGTTCCTCCGGAATTTTTCGCGGGCAGCGCGCTTGAATTCGGAGCGGAGGCTGGAGCTCTTGGCGGTAAAGGCCTTGAGTACATACAGGAAGTTGACGTTGTAAACCTGGAGCAAAAGGGTGTCGCGATCGAAGAGGCGGTTTTCAAAGTGACGATTTCGTTCATTCCACAAATCGGCGTCATCTTTTCTGATAGCACCAGCAGCAGCGGGCATCTCGAAAATTTTATCCGCAGGCACCTCACCACGAATAAAGAAGTTGGGCGTTACGGAATAGCCTTCCGTTAGGGAATCGCGATATCGGAGGCCCTGATAATCCTTACTATCGCCCTTATAGTTCAGCAAGTCGGAAATATTGTACTGAATGATATTGCGCGCATAAGTAAATTGCTTATAAACGGATTCTCCAACAATATCGTTCTTGTCACTATAATACTTACTGTCACCAATGAACCAAATCTTCTGGGATTCATCAGCAAAGACTAATTGCTGATCCTTGTAAAGATGGTCAATTTCCTTGCCGTCCTTCTGGTTCTTGAGATGTGCCATTTTGGAAGGCAAGTCATCGCCAACCAGTTTGTCGATCATGTGCTCGAACACATTGTTGTACTTGCTGGTGAGCAGGTATTCGCTGCCGAAGCCGCATGCGCTAAAGTTGCCGCCCCATTCGAAGAAGGCCTTCATGATATTGTAGAGACGGAGGAACTTGTCGGCAAAGTACTTGTGCTTGATACGGCGAAGCTCCATGATACCGCGGTGGCCCAGCAGGCGGCGGAACTCGTTCACTCGCATGGGGGCGTAGAATTCCGACTTGGGCATCTTGAAACCAAAGGTTTCCTCGATGTAATTCATGGCGGAGAAGAACAGCACAATCAGACGATCATCCAGATCGAAAACCTTCTTCTTGTTCACCAAATTCATGTAGATTGGAGTTGTCATCCCGGCCTCCGAGCCGGGATCCCCCTGCAAGAACGGAGTCTTCCGCATGGTCCTGCGCCAATCTATGCGGTTGTTGCCGCTATGCACATTCTTGCTCACGAATACAAAGAGACTCTTGTTCTCCTCGTAAAAACGTTCCATGGCGTTCTTCACATCGATCAGCGAGGGACAAGCCTTGTCTGTACTGAAACCACGAGCGTTCGGAGCCTCCATGCTCTTGTCGTCAGGAAAGGCCTCGCGATATTTACCAATGGAAGAACACACCCACAAAGAAAGGTTGGCCAGGAAATCCTTGTGATCTCCGTTCAGCTCAAAATTTTTATCATGAGGAACATCCTGCCCAAAAGCAGAAATTTTAGCCGCCTCATTCTGAGCCGAAGGAACAGAATCCAAAAACACCTTCGGCAGAACAAAGACAATCCTGTCACCCACTTTGTCATCCCGGCCTCCGAGCCGGGATCCATTGAACAAATACCCTACACCATCCAGCTTACCATCGCGAGTCACGAAGCCGTTAGGCAAATCCTTAAAACGCCCCTCCTTATCTAAAGGCAGGACAGATTTCAGATACTCCATGGAGTAAGGGAACTGTTCAAAAAGGAAAATCACTTAGTGATCCAATCCATAAAGGAAATCAGCTTCTTGTCACCGTCTTTCTTGTACAAATCCTGGAAGGTGAAATAGTTTCCATTCTCTTCTTCACGGAAGAAGGATTCCTGCTTATGCACATCCTTGCAAACTTCGTTCCACAAATAGAACATCACCTTGCCAAGGAAACGTTCCTTGGTAATGACATTGTTATCGGCAGGGTTCAACTTGATAAAATATTCACCAAGTTGCTTATCTTCGGAATCGGTAATGCTGACAATCTTTTCGTTCACGGATTCAACAAACTTTTGCCAAGGATAGGAATTTTCATCATCAACTTTTATCTGGTAGCTTGCGCAATCCTTCCCTTCAAAATCAATAGGCACATATTCCCAGTCAAAGCGACGCTTGAAGGCGCTGTCCATCGGGAACAAAGACTGGTCGCTAGTGTTCATGGTTGCGAGAATATTGAAGTTGGGCGGAAGACGCAACTTACGTCCAGAATGAATCTCCTCGGGAATGTCATTCTGAGGCGCAGCCGAAGAATCCAGCTGTTTTTCAATCCATTCAGCAAAATCAGCATCCGCATCAATCGCATAGCTTGAATAACCATTCTCATCTCGATCAAGCAACTGGAACAAGTCACCAAAAATCTGCGCGCAGTTACCACGATTGATTTCTTCGATAACAAGATAAACTTGATTATCGGCCGTAGACTTCTCACCTGCAGCAATAAATTTATTCCATGCAGCAGCGTAAGCTTTTGCAAAAACCTGAGGAACGAAGGAATAGGCGATTTTTGTTTCCTTGGGAACAACGTTTTCTTCCAAATATTCCCCAATGAATATGCCTGTATTCAACTCTGGTCCATTGTCCATTCCGTCACCAGATTTATCACAAATCTCCTTTTTCGCGCCAACCATTGATTTACTCAAAGCCTTAAGGGACTTGTAATATAAAGTTCCTAATCTTGCATAAGGATGAGCAATTTCATCATCATGCATTTTTTTCGCGATGTCAATTAAATCACCAATACTCAAGTTTCCTGGATCTTGGATTCCAACAGAAGAAGCATCACATACTGATTTGGGTTTATAAGATCCCACAAACTGAGCATAGTCATAATCAGGATGGAATGTAGTACGGAATTTACGATTACCAGGAATTAGCTTTAGACCACATCCACGTTCCGAAACAGGAGCGTCAATCTTGTGAGATTTTCCTGTACCAGGAGCACCGAAGAAAATCTTTTGCATACATTCCATATTTCCACCTTCATCTAAATCAACGGGTTCATCATCAGCATCATCTAAAGACGATAAATTTTGATTTTTATATATCAAAAAATCTCGATATTGGTTTATTGCACCATATCTCCATCCATTATTATCTTTTTTATTCCGATCCTTAAAAGATTTACTTGAATGAAGCTTACTGATTATAGAAACAACCTCATCTACACTGTCAATATCATAGACACTCTGTATATTAGTCCAGCTTGAGGGATCATAATCAAAAAGTTTTTCTGCTCGTATAAAAATCAAATAACTTGATACCGCAGATGGAGAAAACGATTTACCGGTCCTCTTACTTTTGGCAACTCGAGTTAAATAATCCTTAAACTCAGATTCTCTCAAAATCTGCTGTGTTAGAGTATTCAAAGCAACAATGCCTTTTACTTCACTTTCTTCAACAGCAGAAAGTGCTCCCAATTCATGACTTTTTTCAGTCAGCAGCACAATATGTTTTCGACGATTTAATTTCGTATGAAAAATAGACGGAGTCAAACAAAGCAATGATTCAATAATGGAGCGAGTATTCCCACTACTGCCCAAAAGCTTTTCAATATCTAACGGAACGTTTGGTCGTAGATTTTCCAAAATGGTTTTCATCTGCTGAATCGACACAGATACTTCTGAGCCATCCCTAATCACCTTAATTGCTTCAGCAGAAACACTCACAAGCTTATACTTATTCTGTTCCGACGACGTAGATGATGGAACATAGGGATACTCCACGCCCAACTGCAATTCCGACAATTTTTGGATCAATTCTTCATAACTCATAGAGACCCCAAAAAATCATTGATTGTTTCTGCAACACCCTTTCCCATCAAATAGGGAACTCCGTTTCCAACCGTTTTAAATTTCGCCGTGAGCGTCATTTCTGGAGGTAAAGCAAATTCTTTCGGCAATGACTGAATTGCCAAAGTTTCCGCAACTGACAAACGACGTTCCTTATACGGATGCAAATGAACTTCATTGTTGCCGTAAGCTGCAGTCGGAGAATAACGCCAACGATGTAAACGCTTATAACACTTCTTAGAAACATCTCCTTCCGGAATTATTTGCATTTTTTTCAGACCTGCTTTGGGCTGTAAAAATTCCATTCCATTCGGATGATTTTCTACATCATTTTTTTCAAACCAATGTTCAACAGTCAAATCTGCGATTATATTCTCAGGCTGCAACCGTTCGCAATCTTTTTCAAACTTATCCACAGTCGGCCAATTGCATTTTTGAATATTTGCCATTGAATACTGCAATTTTGTTTCCCAAGGGAAATTCACTATTTCATTTTCATGACGTTGATTCGCCCTCAAATACTTTCTTTGAATGCCAAAGAGCAGAATGCGATCTCTATCCTGAGGGGCCCCATACTCCAAAGAGTTTGTCAGACGCTCAGTAGTACAATATCCTGCAGCATGCAGTATATTCTTTAATTCTTCAAAATACTCTCGATGACGAGCGGTTCGCCAAAGACCTTTAACATTTTCAAAAAGGAAAAAATCTGGCTTGAATGTGACGATAGAAGATATATATGATTGAGACAATTTTCCATTATCCCCGTCACGTCCTTTATTTTTTCCTGCCACAGAAAAATCAGGACAGGGAGGACCTCCAATAAAACCGGTAAGAGATTCTTTCTTACTAAGTTTTACATAATCCTTAATTTCCTTTTGCCTTGAAATTAAGAAATCATTTATGTCATTATTCTGATAACCGAATTCAGGGACATCCAGTTTCATCTCTTTTCGAGAATACTGGTACGCATTCATAAAAGCCGGAAGAAATTCATTCACCAGCTTGATCGAATATCCCGATTTTTCAAAGCCTAAATCTAAAAAACCGGAACCAGCAAAAAAGGAGAAGATATTAGGTATCACTTTCTAGACTCCAGTTCTCTATACTTATCAATAAATTCCTGATGATACCTTATAGCCTCACTCAAAAGTTCACTATATGTTCGAACAATAACCGATCCTGATTTTCGATACGAATCAGCCATTTCTCGAACAAGCGCATCATTAGACAATCTGTTGCCAATCAGATAACATACAACATTTCTTGTATTTTCATTACCCAAATTAGATTGGATAAAAGCTTTATAGCCAAGAGCCTGTTCAAGTTCTTTTTTTCCGAGTACTTTTGAAGGTCGTTTTAATTCAATCACAAAGAAATTGCTCGCAAAATTTTGACATAAAAAATCAATCCGTTTGTCTTCTTCAAGAGACTCGTTTTCTGGGAATTTATCTTTCAACAAGGACGAATACCAAACTTCATCCTTAAACGACATAATTCTAGGATCCAATAACCAAGGGAATTGCTTAAAGAAGTTGTGCATGACGGGTACCTCCTTAGCATCCGATTCAACGTTTTTCTTAAATTGTTGAATCGTCTCAATCCTTACTTGAGCCAACTTGTACATTTCCCTGGCTTCAATAAGCTGCCATTCTTTCATCAGTTCCAACATTTTATCTGACGAAAACGCATCTTCGCTTATTTCCGAAGCAAGGTCCTTAAAGGACGTGTACTGGAAAGAGTCCTTAACAAAACTTGTCAATTCGGCAGCTTTCTCAACATCCAGCCCCTCATTTGAAACAATAGCATTTACCAGCTTCTGCGCAAGCTGGCGTTCATGTTTAGGCAAAGAATTTGCCCATTCATCAATGCTGATACCCGTTTTCTCCTTAATGTCGTCTTTCTTATTTTTTTCCAACAATTCTTTGTGTTGTTTGTAAACACACTGAACGACTGACTCTAAATATTGTTTTAGTTCTACACACCGTGAGTCTTCCCAATTAAGGGATTGTCGATTTGTAGAAATGACATCTGGATTCCATTCATCAATAAAATCAATATCCAGCCATCCAGTCAAGTAAGAGTATCCAAAACTCGTTGCTGTAACATCAAAAAAACTATGGTTGTTAACCAACTTGCCTCGTGAAAATAGAGCAACACCTCTCATTTGTTCAGGTACGGTATTTTTACAGGCAATTATCCTACCTTTGATTTTGCAACTATTAAAGTAGTTTACCTTTACCCCCTCATCAACAAACGGGAAATTCCAGGACTTCAGCTCACATAAATTTTCAAACCGTAACTTATCATCAATTACAATTTCATGCTCGTCATTGTACTTTAAAGTTACCTTGAAATCATCTGAGAAAAATGAAAAAGTCTTTGCAAGCTTTGTAGCAATATCATCTGGTTTAAAGGACGATTTTCTTGATAAATTTGTCAAGCGGATCTGAGTATAACTGTTTGAGCTTGTCTCTTGATCCTGCGCGACAATACGAGGACAATATACATCCTGACTTTTCTCCAGAACGTCCCATTCCATCACAAACTTATTCAGCAAACCTGACGAAACCGTTTCAATTTCAATGGTTTTCGCAATGCCAAAAAAGGCTAGTTTTCCAATACCTTTTTTCCCAATTGCATAACGAGATCCTGATTTCGTTTTTTGATTAGACCCATCCTTGCCTCTACGATTTCGGCCAATAAGCAAGAAACACTCATTTATTTCATCAAAGGTCATTCCATGACCATCATCACGAATAGCAATTTCTTTATTCTCTGAATCCTGATCACGAAATGAAAGAATCACATTATGAGCGTCAGCGTCATATGCATTAGAAATCAATTCCGCTAAAACTGGCGGCAACGTTGAATACATTTGTAACCCCAAATGACTTATCGTATTCGGGTCAAACTTCATTCTTAATTCTTTATGATCAGGCATTATTTACCCCTAAAATTACTTGACCTAACCTTCTCGCATATTCTGGCGGAACAGCATTGCCTATTAATTTTGCCGCAACTTCAAGACGATTAGTTTTGAATTCATATTCCCAGGGGAAAGATTGTAAGGTCGCTCCTTCTCGAACAGAAAGTCCTCTATCGTCCTCTGGATGTCCAAATCGACCATTTGAGTAGCTCAAAAATTTCGTTGTTATAGTTGGCGACGGCTTATCCCAAGCAACACGACCATATACATCACAAAACGACTTATCCTTACCTTTATAGCAGTTCAACTGCAACCTGAGATCGTCTTTCCATTCCAATCTGCATCCTCCGTCATGGGATGTATGTTGGATACGTTCTAAATTGATTGCAGACATCTGGATAGCAGAATGACATCTTACAAGATTATCATCTCTATGACCGGCCTCAATGCGCCTGTATATTCGACGATCTCCAATAGCCTGTCTTACAGTTTTTTCATTAGCTACATGCTCCGGCAAATGGACCTCACGGTCCAGTCTAGTTGCAATTAAAGAAAAACGACGACGGCTTTGGGGAATGCCGTAATTTTTCATGTTGATTACAGCATACTTGCAAGTTCTAGAATTAGGAGCTCCGTAACCGTGATCTTCCAGGAACTTAAGAAACTGAGGAAGGATCGTATCCTTATTCGTTATGATACCAGGAACATTTTCTACGAGAACATAGCCTGGATTGTAATACTCAATAAATTCTTGGAACTGAAGCAACAAGTCTTTAGAAGCCTTCGACTTTTCTTTGGAAGAGCGAATAATACTGTAGTACTGACAGGGACTGCAACCTACAAGAATTAATTCATCATCATTTGGCTGAACGTTGAGATTTTTTTCAAAGTAATCTCGTTCAAGCGTATTGATGTCGGCACGAACAAAAACGGAGCCTTGATTGTTATACTCATAGGTAGCTTTTGCATCTGGATCAAAATCCACACCAGCAACAACATTAATTCCAGCTTGACGAAGACCGCAAGTCATACCGCCTCCGCCGCAGAAAAAATCGATAGCTTTCATTTTGGGATCCTTGAATTTTCAAGTCTAATATAGAATTAACCTAAACCATAGGTTTTTCCAATTTTCCAACAGCATTTAACGCTGTTGCAAGTTCTCTTTTAGCATTTTTGCATTTTCCGCTGAAATTTAAGCGATTTTGCAAAAATTCAGCACATTTTTCGTCTTCAAGTTGAGCCACCATATCTAGTCGGAGCCTTGCACGGGACATTCCAACATAGTAAAGCATGTCGTTTTGCTTGTTGAAAGATGTATGGTCGATGTCAATCAAAATTACGGCATCCGATTCAAGTCCTTTAAATTTGCGACAAGTTGTAAATAAATACTTCTTTTGATACTTTCCATTCGCAGCAACATTCTTTAAAATACTGTCATTTTCAGTCTTGCAAGTAAGGATGCAAATATCATAAATGCCATCGTTTTCCAAATCATTTATAATATTATTTAGGCAAGATAAAGAATCTTTATCAGAATCGCAGTAATGAATAACGGGAGGTTTTCCTTTTACACTATAATCAACGAGCAATGGCTTTTGCTCTGTTACCATTTTTAAAGACGTTATGGCGATATTTTCAGTATTACGACAATTTCGATATAGCGTTAATTTACAATCGGCTTCTGCAATGAATTTGGGTAATTTGTCAGATTGGACAAGTTGATTTTTGTCATAAAAAACATAAAAGGTTCCGTTAATTACTTCATCGGTTACAATGTCTTTCATCAACTGTATTAACGAAATTTCTTCCATGTTATCCATGCCAAAATCCTGACCTTCATCGATAACAATGTTTTTATATGGAAAACATCCTTTAAAATACATATCATCTAAAGATGACTTCAGTTTTTCATAGTTAGAACTTAAAGAATTGCAAACTTTACAGGCAAAGCCATCTAAGGTAAAGAAATCAATATACTCGTTATTAAATCTTTCCGCAAGAGCCTCTTTTAGTTTTACGTTGTAACATAAAAAAAGAGTTTTTTCTCTATTATTCGCATGACGTTGCGCTTTTTCAACGGCGATCATAGTTTTTCCAGTTCCTGCTGCACCACATATTGATGCAGTTTTTTGCTCGTATAAAAAATTGAGAATTCCAGATTGTTCTTTCAGCATTCTATGGAATACAATTTTCTTTAAATCGTTATTAAATGTAGCTGTTGGAAAAACATTAAATTGTGGGCATAAGATTTCACGAATAAGTTGTTTTGTTTCATATTCGCTTAAACTTGTTTTTATTTTTTGAGGGAGTTCTAATGAAAAAATACTCTCCATTTTCTTCTGTGGATTTTGTAAATCTTCTTTAGTCAATACCAAAGATTTATCAGCTTCAGAAGGAAATGTCATGTTTTTTAAAATTTCTTCCGATACTGCAGGGAACCAAACTGCATGAAGAAATTTGCAATGTGGTAAAATTCCCGAGCAATGACTTTTTTTAATGTACTCAATCAGTTTATATTTATTAGCACTTGCTTGATTAAACGGACCACCATTATGCATAGGAATGTCACTTGCATAATACCAGTATCCATTTTCGTATTTTACCAAACCCGCTTTTGCTTCTAAACATATAATTCCTAGCTTTGGATTGAAAATAACGAAGTCAGTTTCGCTTTCGTTGAATTGCAAGTTTGATACGGTTGTTATTCGGAACGAATGAAAAATGTAATAGTCATTTGGTAAAAGGCTTAATGCGTCAAACATCAAACCTTCTTGACTTGCAGGAGCAAATTGATGCGGTGTCACAGGAATCATAATTGCCATATCACACCCCTTGTAGATTTTTTAAAATATCATCTACATTTAAAGTTTCATCGCTACCAATGAAACATTTCCAATTACTTTTTTTGGCAACATCATAATCTTCTTGTTGTTCTGAAGAGAAAAACATTACTTTAGATTTTTTCCAAAGAAGCGAAGCTTTGTACGATGTATTAGAGCTGAAAGTTATAAATTCACCTTCTCCAATAGGTTTTTCTTTACAATTAAATTTTGCGCTTTCAGTAATCAATGCATCTAGCAATTTCATTTCATTTTCGTTGTCAGACCACTGTTTTATATTTGACCATATATTTATGAAGCTTTCATCGGTATAATTGATTCCTGTACCTTCTTTTGGCAAAATAGTTTCTGCTAATGGTGTTGTATCTGTTTTTTCATTTTGTGATTTTGGCAGAGTCCCCCATTTTTCATTGCAATATAGTTGCCTATAAAAGAATCCCAATTCTTTATTTTTGAATGTTCCGACAACAGTTCCTCTATCTAAGAAAATATTGAACTCTTCACAACTAGTTTCTGGAAGTAATCCACATGAATAACAGGCCGAAAGATTTAGCGAATCTCGGCCCTGCCCTAAACTTAAACTGCAAACAGGATCATTAGAACAAACCATTCCGGATTCTATCGCTTTTTTGAATATATATGGGAATGTGTCGGGTCTTCCTTGTCGAACCAAACCGCCCAAAGTGCCTTCAGAATCGCCAGATGCTGTATAAATAAAAATCCCTGACATATCTTTTCCTTCTGCAGGTTCACTACAATACAAACGTTCTCGTAACGACGCAATGCTATATCCACATTCAAAACTTAGCTGCTTAATTAATAAGTGGGATATGGTATGTAAGAGAAGAAATTTGCCAGTTATGATTCGTGGATTATGCGAACCAATAAATGATTTTTTATAGTTATCGTTCAAAAGTTCTACTCTATGTTGTAATTCTGAATTTTGTGTTCGCCATTCATTGATAGCGTCAGAATCAAATTCAATAAAAATTCCTTCACCATTTACTTCATAAGCTGGATACCAATTTGTATCGTTTTTTTTGACCGATACAACATGTCCCTGTTTCCCAATCGGTTCTGATTTATCTGCAGGATTTATCCGGGAAAAACCCGTAAGAGCCTGAACTTCTCGAATCTTATGAATAAGGGAAATTTGTTTTACAAAGGGTAGATTATAATCTTCAATATTTGTTTCTTCTCGTTGAAAATCTCCTGCCATAGATTCCAAAGCTACTTCGCCGCTCAATGCTTCATATTCTTCAGAACGATATTTAACACTGACTGTGCTATATTCTTCTTCTGATTCAGATTTCCACTTACGAATTAAAACATTCTTTATCTGCTCAGAAGACTCTACTATTTCAAGCGCAACCTTTTTAGCGATATCGCCTATTTGCGTATCCAGAAACTGATTTTTCATCTCTTGAGCAATACCAGGCATTTTTAAAAAAGCCATAATTGCGTTTCTACCGGCCTCAAATGCTTGAGAATTCTCAATTTTGGTTGTAAGAATGCTTGAATATGGGGGTATAACTAAAGAACTTGAAGTGACAGGGAAATAAACAGATGAACTACCTCGTTGCAAAACTTTAGGATATTCAGTACAAGTCTCGGATTCGTTCTTCCATGGATGTCGCCCTGTACAAGAAAAATCATATTGATTATTGTATTTTTTATCTAAGTTTTGAAAGATTTCTGGATCAAAAGCTCCTTTTAATGTGGTCTTTACGCCACAGCTTTCACATGTAATAACAAGGCCTTCCAGGCCTTCAGTTGATGTGGCTCCAGTTTTAAATGTTAGCTTTGGGCTCGAACAAATAGGTTTGTTTCCCCCATATATATTTTTGCAATGTACCCATTTTACCCATGGGAAATCATCAATATGGCCGTGTTCACAAACTGTAATAATACGCGCGACAACAAGTCCTTGCTTACATGTAGGGCAGCGCATCTGTTTTACCATAAAGGGGTCGTATTCTTGAGCCTTGGAACTTGCTTTATGTTTAAATTCGTCAACCCAAGAGTTAATAGATTGAAATTGTCTGCATTTGGGACAAAAATACCATTCTGGAAAACGGGCGTAAGAAATCCCATTATTACCATCTTTTGAAATTTTTTCACCATCGGGCATTCCCAAAAAATCAACATGCAAAGCCTTTTCTAAACGTTCATCGTGAATGGGCCTTACACAACTTTCCCATAATTCGGGAGCCGCGGTCATAAGAGTTTGATCTGGAAAATCAACCATTGCACCAACACCGTACTGCAATACGGATTGAGATGCTCTTACAGAGTGGGTAACTTTATTTAATGGCTGTTTTTTAGATTTGCAATCGAGACTCATTCTATTTCTCCCATATCACAACATTACCAGGAACCGCAGAATCAACATTTCTCATAGAAGTCATAGTGTTAAATGCTGCAGTATCATAAGTGTCTGTATTATATATTTTTAACAATCTATGCTGTTTTTCTTTGGGTGGCGACATTAAGAAGCGTTCTCCGTACACAAATAGTTCATCTTTATATACCTGTGCCAAATGATCCCAATCTTCCACAATTCTATCTATTTCATATTCTATTTTTTCACAATCATCGTTCATGCCGGATTTTAAACGTGCTATAATTGCCTTATCTCTTGAAATGATAAGTTGTTTTAAATCAGCAATTTGCTTAGCATAGTTATTTTTAGAAAATTTTGCAACACCATCTTCTGGAGACAATTCAGGATTCAAATGCCTTAGTAGTGAAACTACAATTGCCTTTAGAGCTCGCTCTCTTGCGGGTTCAGAAAATGGCGTTGCTCCAGTAGGTTCTACATATTTGTAGAATGATTCATGATAAGGCTTAAATTGTTCATAATGAGATCTATCTCTACTTTTTGAACCATCGTACATTGCAAAGGCAACGCCTGGGTAAGAACGTCCAACGCGGCTTGATGCCTGAATGTATTCACTGGTCAATTTGGGCTGCCCGACTAAAAGCATTACATTCAATCTTGCAACATCGATACCAACAGAAATCATATTGGTCGCAAGAAGAATATTTGAAGCGTATCGTTTATTCTTTATATTTTCTTCAGAATATTCCAGTTTCTCAAGCTTATCTAAAGTTTCATTTAATTGCCCAGTAGAAACTCGGCTAGTTAATTCATCTGCTCTTGTAACTAATCGACCGTCTTTTTTGGAACCTAACCTATAAGCAGAACGTTTAATAAAGTCCTTAACGTCATCATCTACAAGAGTAGAACACTTGCCCAAATCCTTTAAGGAATTAAAGTATGTCGTTAAAGTCCAATACTTATCTTTAATCGCATCTGGCAATGGCATTGTGTTGATTTTTTGAAGCAAAGCCGCAATGGAACGAACTTCCATCATTGCTTTCGTCTTGCCAGAAGGCATTAAACCAACATACAATCTTCCATACTTATTTTTTTCATAATCAATCAACGATTCCCGGGCGAAAAAAGAGTCTTCAGCATCTAAGCCAGGATGTGGAAATTGCAAAACCTCTCTGTTATACAGAGCAGAGCATTGTTCATGCGCACGACGAATTGTCGCAGTTGATGCGATGATTTTGGATTTTACGCCTTTTGACTCACACAAGGCGTCAATTACCGTTTCATATAAGCCAACCATAGTGCCTAAAGGTCCAGAAATAAGATGAAGTTCATCTTGAATTATTAATTCTGGAGTTCGATTATCGGATTTCAATCCGAAGAAAGATCCTATATTATTATTCCATGGTAACATTGCAAATTTATCAACCGTACCAAAGAGTAGTGTTGGTGGATTTGCATAAAGTTCTTCGTCTATTACCTGTAAAGGTAATTTGCCGAATAGGTTAAAAGAACAACTTTCTTGTGGACAGAAAAACTGGAAATGGCTGTTATTCTTCATTCTATAGCCAAATTCTCCAACTAAACGCTTGTCCTTTATTCCCTTTACCAGTTTTGTTCCACACCACGGACACTTTAAAACTTGGAATTTGTTGAATCTATCTTTTTTTTCTCTTAAATTATCAACTCTTACATCATTAGTTAACTCTTTTAAATTTTTCTTTGCATCATCATTTTTGTTTGGAGTATGCTCGCGCCCAATCCACAAACCAATAGATATTTCCTCTTCGCCAAGGGGATATGTTTTATATTGAGGTTTTTTTCTTAATGAATCTTGACGAATATACTCACATGCACAAATCAATGTTGCGGCTCGTGTAAATTGCTGCGCTGCAAGTAATCGCAACGTGTATCGCATGATTACAGAAGTTCCACCCGATACTTTACTATGAGCTATTCGTCTATAGAAAATTGTAAATGCGGTTAAGCCAAGATAAGCTTCTGTTTTTCCACCACCCGTTGGGAACCATATTAAATCCACAATTTCTCTATCATCAGATTTATCATTAGTAATGGAATCTACACTCATTAATAAGAATGCTAACTGGAACGGACGCCAAGTGTACTTATCCGCAGTAAGTTCATCTGAAGCATTGTAGTTTATAGAATTTAATAATTTAGATAATTCTTCATCATCTGGGAATCTGTCTATGTTTGCCGTTTTTTTCTGAAGTTCAAGATGTACTCTCTGCATAAACATCGCTCTATTGGCCAATTCAAACGCTTGCCATTGCAAATCATCTTTATCAAGGTTTTCTATACCCTTCATCATTCGCTTATAAGATGTTGTGCACTTATCAATATTACGTTGTCCAATATTTTTGTATTTAGCATCTAGTTTAGTTAATTTTTCTTGAAGTTCATCAATCCAATTTTTATAAGAATCAACAAATTTTTTCAGTAGACTTATTTTTTCTGATTTTGAAACATCATTTAAATCTGATAAAAATTTCATTGAAAGGATTCTGCCATCTAACATACATTTGGCAGGCATGCTAAAATCCATTTGGGGAACTTCATTTTCTGGAAAAAAATCACTAAATATTTTTCCATGTCCATTATCATCAACGTTCCATGAAAGAGATACTCCTAATCCCGTGCCATATTTTTTTTTATTACGATATTGTAAATCAAGGGATTGTTCTTCTTCATCAAGTAATAAAAAATCAGTTTGCCCATAATACTCACAAAAAACGAAATCATTTTTTTCTGTGTCAATGCGGATTTCTGGCTGAAAAATACACCTAGTGCCATTTGATTTTTCTGTACAACTATTAACAAGCATAATCGTAACAGAGTAAAGATTTTCTCCAACTTTTCGACGTAATGCTGTTAATTTGACATCTACACCATCAAGCTTTTCGTTATTATCAACATAATCGCCGCCATCAAAATTCACCTGCACTACAATTTGATGAGGAATTCTAACATAACCCCTCAATTGATCACATAACTTATATGCGTAATTCAAGGTTCCGTTTGGTTCTGTATTAAGGAATTCATTTTCCCACAAATGCTTTATATCTTTCTTTTCAAATTTTCCGTTTTTAAATTTGAGGCAGTTCTCGTCTTTATCATGGTTTATATAACCTGATAATTCTGTTGGCACCTCATACGACTCTATATTTTGGGGACAAAACGGAATCCTGCAATCTTTGGGTTCCGCATGACGATATGTGCCAAAAGAAACATCGCATTTTACAACAGAAGTATCTCCTTTTGCAAAAAAAGTTATACCCATTGATGAGGGCATATTTTGCGACGCAAGTCCAATTTCTTCATCTAAGTTTTCTTCGTCTGCAGGAGAATATATAGTTTCTTTTGATTCATTATTTACGTTTTTCCCATTTCCAACATCATCATCGTCTGCATCGTCTAAATCTTTTTCTTCATCATTCTCTTTTCCGCGAACACTATCATCATTATCGGCGTTCAACTTGTTATTTTGGGGAAATAAAATACCAATAGAATATCGGACATCAGGTGTGTTCGATATTAACTCATGTTCCTCATCTGGGATAGAAACTTCAGATCCAGGACCTAATAATTCTTTTTTTATGAGTGATACATAATTTTTACGGGCTTGAATATATTCTTGCATTTTATTCCTAAGGATGAAGAGGTCGATTGATTAAATTTATTGGAACAGATGTATTTACAAATGTTATTTTTTCTAATCTAAGAACACGGGTAAATGTATTAAGTTGATCAAAAAATCCTTCCATAAGTTTGTTTCTCGGTGTTGTTCTGCCATTGAGTTTATCAATCATTGCAAAACCGATTTCTTTTATCAACTCCTTGCGGAATTTTCTGATAGCCTGGCATCCTTCAAAGATTTTGTCAGCATTATCAAACATACCATTGTGATTTATAACTAATGCAATATGTTGAATAGACTCCATGTCTCTGGGTCCAACAATGTGTGCGTATGGATCAAGCCATCTTCGGATAGTCATTTCTTTTACTTGAATGCCATTTTTCAACATTTTATCCGCAATTTCTTTTGCGGTTAAATTATTTGAGAGCATAAAACTTTGAAAATTTGATTTCCAAGTAATCGAAAAAGCCCAATGCGTAATCAAATCTTGTCCTAGTTTGTTATTGTCTTTTAAGTTTTCAAAAACGGAATCAACAATGTCACTGGTTTTATCGCTGTTTCTTGTAAAAACAATAGAATCACCTTCTGTTAGATCATTTGCCTCAACTTCTTTGACTTTTCCGTTATTTTCATCAAACACATATGCCTTGTAAAACTTAGAGAAAAATACGTGATCTCCGTTATCAAATTGCCCTATTGCAATTATTTCCGATTTTTGAGAAAAGTTTTCAGATTTATTCACAGAATCTGCATCTCGAGCCAATTTTTTACATTCTAGCATGTTAATATAATCATCAACACTTTTTTCAATAGATTCGATTTCGTTTACTTCATCATCGTATATCTGACTTATTGGTTGATTGAAGAAGGATTCAGAAGATGCTTGGAGAATTTCCTTTTCTTCCAAATTATTTTTCTTTTCCCAATGTTTGAATATTTTTTCTTCAAATTTGTACAGTAAAACGTCTATTTGCGACGAACTCATGCATTTGAAAATATTGAACCTTTTTCCTCCAAAATTTCCAACAACAATAATTTGCCTATAGTTTTCGCTATTGTCAAATTTATTAGCAGTAACCACTGTTATGGTATTTTTCTGTTTTATTGTATCGTATAAGCCGCATTCTCTAACAATCGTAATATAATACGCTTTGGGAACAACAATGGCAATTTTTTCATCAGTACTCGTAATTAAATTATTTACAATACATGCACATTTATCAGATTTTGTTAGTAAAGATTCCTGTAAAAGTTCAAGCATAGAAATAATTTCTTCTGCCTTTATTTTTAAATCATCTGGAAAATGATGTACAGATGACTTAAGCAAATCAAATCGCTGTTTTAAGGACTCAATGTCTATAAGTTTTTTTTCTACGCATGCTTCTAACTTTTCTAAGGGGAAAATTGCTGTTAGAAAAAGTTTCATCATAGAATAAGCGCATAAAATAAAATTTTCTTTGTGCTCTGATTCATAATCAGATTTTTTTATGATAAAAACAGATTTCTTAAATTGTTTATAATCATTCCAGGTTAAAAATCCATCTAAATAATGCGTATTTACACTATGATTTTTGACCAAATTTGCTTGTGATATAAGTTCCTGAGTGTATTCATTTTCAAGACAGATTTCTAAAGAAGTTTTTGACAGGAAACTTTTAGTACATGCGAAAATTTCGGGATCCTGGGATTCTCGAATTAGCTGTAGAGTATTATCTGAGTCAATGTTCAAGAATGTATGGACAAATGACAAAGATCTTTTTTTGAGCATTTCTGGAATCTCAGTAATATTCTTTGAAACAATGTCATTTCCAGAAATGATTAATCCAATGTGGTTATTGCCATCTTGATTCACAACTAATTGTCTTGCGACAGAAACCTTACTTGTAATTTTTATATTTGCTTCGCTTTTTGTATTGTTGCTTCCAATAGAATAATCCTCATCTTCAGAATAATAGGCGGCATTTATCATATCGAGAATTTTGAATTCATTCCCGTTGTTGGTTTTAAACGATAAATTTTTAATAATTTCTGTTGCGCGATTTCGATCCATTACAAAGACAACAGAACAATCTATTATGCTTGGAATTTCTTTTTTTTCTATATCTAGAATATTAGTGTAAAACAATTCTCTCGAGGGAGGAATTTTTTTTATTCCTCTGGCATCTAATCTTTTTGATTTTCCATTGTAAGGGAATATCAAATTCCAACGGCTTTTGGGAACGGTGAACTCCGTTTTTTTTCCGGAGATTAATTTTACGGCATCCTCATTATCAGAAAATATTTTTCCGTTATACTTGCATTTTTCCTGTTTATTGCCTCGCGCATAGAGAACAAAATCCCCTATCTTTAAATTATTGATTATATCGATAGAATTTGATGTATTCTTTACAAGACACGTTAAAAACGCAAATGCAACGGCTATTGCATCATAACAAATGGATCCCGTATGCAACACGAAGCTGCTATTATGCGCTTTTTTTTCAGAAGAATCATTTAGAAACGTAAAAAGAGATTGCAGAATGTATTCTCTAGAAATGATATTACCATTTAAGGCAAGGTCACATTTCTGAAATGCTTTAGCTATAATCTCTTTTGTTTCCATTTTTTTATCCTTTAGGTCTTAAAATACAATTTTTGGGATGATTTTGAGTATTTATTCTTTTTAAAAGAGGGAGTGAGGTGTTTTTTGACACTCTCTCAAAAAATATTTTTTTTCAGTGTCATGATATGACAAAGAGCGTCTTTTTTCATATTTTTTTTAAATTTAGCTCTTTTAGGCGACATTTCCTAACGCGCTTCGAACAACGTTTTAAAGGATGTCCCTGTCTGCGATGCGTTAGGGCGTGAAGCCGCGAAGCGGTTCGGACTCGCGCGGGAAAGGAGATCCCGGCTCGGAGGCCGGGATGACATATGAGGGAGGAGCCGGGGGAACGCCCAAAATTAAACCCTTGACGATCTAAAGAACGATCTCTAGATTGCAGCGCATGTTAGATCATGCGATGCTTTACTTTATCCCGAGAAAGGGGAATTCCGTGTCAAAGCCCGGGATGACATGTGGTGGAGAATTCCTCAAGATTCAGCCGGGTACGGGCGACAACCTCTCGCCTGAAGATATTGCCGAGGGCTATACCGATTATGTAATCTGGAACCGGTTCCGGCCGGAGTACCTCGATATTGACGGGGAATTGGATATGGAATGTTTGGATAGTGGGATGGTGTTACTTATGGACCCTATCGCTACGCTCCAGGATGACATTCTGAAGGAGGTTCTGGAGCAGGCGTATGGCGACAGGAGCCTGGATACTGTTTTTCTTCTAGGGGACTAGCAACTTTCATTTCCATAATATTTTTAGGAGGACTTCCACCTTATGTTATTTAAAACATATAGCCACAGAAACGCAGAAACGATCTTCAAGAAAATTGAAAAATACTCGTCTCTCTACAGAGAGGTATTAACAGCCATTGATTCAATACTGGATGAAGATTTAATCCAAAATTTCAAAAATAGCCTTTCCGAGTCATTTTTTGAGCTTTTAAAAGAACGTTTGACATCCTTGCAATGGAATACAGACTGTCCCATCTTCAAAGACGAAGCCTACACAGGCGATGCCTGGCGTCTGAGCTGAACCATGTGGAAAAGGCAATTCAAACCTCGGCTGGAATCATCATTTGTGCAACCAATTAACATCTCCGTTATTGATTATCGGAATAGATGCTCCCAAAACATTCAGAATCAATCCTAAAACAAAGACTGTTGAAAAGTTGTAGTCTTTAAGTTGCAGCGCATGTTAGAACATGCGTTGCTTTATTTTATCCCGTCTCAGGGTCGGGACGACATTGCCGAGGGCTATACCGATTATGTAATCTGGAACCGGTTCCGGCCGGAGTGCCTCGATATCGACGGGGACTTGCCCATGGAATGCGTGGACAGCGGAATGGTGTTGCTGAAGGATGATGATGCTTCGATTGCTTCGGCATCGCCTCGCAATGACATAGCGCCGACATTTGCAAAAAAAGGACCCCCAAGGGGTCCTTATGTTCTATTTCTGCATTTCAGCGAGTTTCGCTTCAAGTTCCGCAATTCTGCGATCCTTTTCGGCCAGGACATTGTCCTTTTCGGCGATGATTCTCTGACTACGTTCGCGCTCTTTTTCGGTAGCGGCTTCGGCTGCATCTTCTCTGGCGAGCTGGATTTCCTGTTCCCATGTCATATAGCGCTCCTGTGTGTCTTCGTCAGCCTGGTACCACTTCACCTTGGTATCGATTTCCTCAGTCTCCGTGGAGTCGGCGGTGTTGGTTGCGAAATACTTCAGATACGGCTTAAGGGGATGTGCGTCCGGAAGTTTCCCGTAGTTACTGAAAATATAAAAATTCTTGAAAGAACGATCGTTAAGAGCGATGTTTTTATTTTCCGTCGCATAGTTCTGGAAACTGTAAACGGCCTGTTTCGCACCAAAGATGTCGTCGGGGCAGATGAAGAGTACGTACTGGTCCTTGAGACTTTTGTACATGGCCCCCTTGCGCAGGTCGTTGGTATCGCGAACAGACTGGTAGTAGCGAGCTCGCTTGGGAAGTTCCTTTGTATCAACAATTTGCATCTCGATATCAAAGGAGCTGATGATTTCACCGTTTTCGTTGATTTGCTGTGTGAACACGTCGTAGCGTACGCTTTTGCTGAAGATGCCCACCTGCTCCGTCTTTTCCTGCTCGGGGTCCTTGAGGTCATAAATCTTGATGCCGAGAGCCGCCTCGATGAATGGCTTTGCGATTTCCTTGTGGCTCATGACCAGAGGGAACATGAACCTGTCGGTGATATAGATTTTCGAGAAGTCTATAATCTTCTCCTTTTTGTCGACGCCAGTTGCATTGTCAACGCATTCCGCGAGTTTCGTCTTGTTTTTTTCCACTTGAATCCTGAATAATCCGGCGACGCGGCCGGCTCGCAGATAGAACGGTTCCTATCTACTTATATACACGAAGCAAACGTCTCATTTGCGCGAGAAATCTTTGTAAAAAAATAATTTTTCCTGCCGAAGGGATGACGTGGGGAATGGGAGCCAGGGAACGCCCAAAAGTCGAGAGCAAGTACGCCTTTGTTCTTTTTGCGGTGAGTGCCGCGCATTTATTAGATGAATCAAGCCGTCGCTTTTTAGGCATGTAGCGACTGGAGGAAGAATGGATGAAAAAAATCCCTTGACTAAAGAAGAATCAATATATACATTATATATATTCGAATGGGAATCAGCTCAGTATTGGGAAAGGAGAAAATGATGAAGCCAAATTATGATTTTTCCAATGCAGTTCAAAATCCTTATGCGAAAAAATTGAAGAAGACTATCTGCATCAAACTTGACGAGGATGTCATTGATTATTTTAAGGAACTTGCCGAAAAAGTCGGGGTTCCGTATCAGGGGCTAATCAACATGTTCCTGCAACAGGTTAAAAATCAGAAAATGGTTCCTCAATTTGTAAGCGCCCCAAGGGGACGAAAAACACGAGCAGCCTAATGGGCGAAATCGTCCCAGGCGCCATACCGCTTCTATGGTGAGGAAGCGCCGCCAATTGCAAAAATAGGACCCACAAGGGGTCCTTTCGTTCTATTTCTGCATTTCAGCGAAATTCAAAGATTTAAGCAGATCTCCACGCACTAATCTTCTGTTCACAGATCTGCCTTGGCAATCTCGGGTTTTCGTCCATCAAGGCTTCTAGATTATCAGCATTTCCTTACGGATAGTCATGACATCAGTGCGAAGCAGGCTCGCCGCTTTCGACATGGTAATCAGTTCGTTTTCAAGAGCCTTATATACCAGGGACTCAAAACGATGTGAGGTTTCTGCAGGAGAATCGGATCTTTCAACGAACGACTTGTATTCTGGACTTTGGTTTTTCCTTATGCAATAGCCCCTATGAAGCGCTGCAGATACAATTCCACATTCCTTGGCCTTGTACATAATGGCATCGCAGGAAATACCGAATCGCATCTGAATCGGTCGAAGTTCCTTAACGGAGACCTTCTTCCTGCAATTGCCAAGGATACGCCTAAGTTCAGTTTCAGGAAGCAGCATTTCGTTTGCAAACAGGTTGCAAAGGGATTCCTGCTCCTTGTCAGAAAAACGGTCTTCAAAATTCAGCAGCAAATGGCCAAGTTCGTGCAACGCGGTAAAACGCTTTCGTTCGTACAAAAAGTTTTTTCCAAGGACAATCACCGGGATAACATCGTTGACCTTGGTACTTACGCCATCGAATCCGTCAGGAGCATCAATCTCCACAACTTTTACGCCGTGTTCTTCAAGCATTTCTATCACATTGACAATGCCGTCCTTGCCCAGGCACCAACGTTCACGAAGCTTGACTGCGGCGGCCTTGACCTGTTCTGCAGAGGCGACAGGAACGGAGGAAAAATCAACATCGATGTTGGCGTCATTGCAGATTTCTTCGATATTGACATAGCGCTCCACGAAATCCGCAATGTTCATTTTCACGCTTTCAATTTGCTTGGCCCCTAGGTTCTGCTTTTTTCTAAAGCGCATGGATTCCAGTTTGAAAGTGAACGGGCGGAAAAAATAATCGGGGGTTTGATCCAACGCGTCTGCCAAGGAAATCAGAACTTCGCTGTCTGGGTCCATTTTCCCGGATTCGTACTTGGAAATTGCCATTTTGGAGACCTTCGGTTCCATTCTTTCACAAAGGTCGTCCATGGAGAACCCCTTCATAAGGCGGGCGCTCTTCAATCGCAAAGCAAAAGTGGAAACTTCGGACATATTCGCAAACTCCATTGTTGTTTACAAATATACAATATATTATACAAAATGTAAACAATGAAATTTTTACTTTTTTGTGAGATGCGGACTTTACAAATCCTATTCACTAAAATCGAACGGTATTGTCACCGTGGTGTTTCCGCTTTTAACCTTGCTGAACTTCCAGCGGCTGACTGCGGACTTGATTTCGCCATCAAATTCACTATAGCCTGTTGTCGAAGAGGCCACGGAGATTTTGGAGACATCGCCATCCGGGGCAATGGTGATATTTAAGGTCACCTTTCCCGCGAATCCTGGCCTGTGTTTTAATAATTTGTTATAGATATGGTGAAGCCCAGGAGGCCAGCAAGCCAAATAACGCAAGAATACAGTACTTCATACCTATTAAAATAGTTTTGAATTTTGACACTTTAGTGTCATATCTTGAAAAGATTCAACTAACAAAAAAGCTACCCCGATCATTCAGGGTAGCCTAAATTTTATAGTGACTGAAAACTACTTAGCCATTTTTAGCAGCAAGCGCCGCCTCAAGTTCCTTGATGCGGGCAATCAAAGATGCATTTTCCGCATCCTTGTCGGCAATCAACGCATCCCTATCGGCGACTTTCCGCTCAAGGGCTTCGCGCTGTTCACGTGCATCATCTTCAATTGTCTTATAGGGCGGTCTGACGAAATCCATCTTGAAAACCTCCTTAAAGTTTTTTGATATCCAACGCCTTAAATATACATCAATGGAAGCCACCAAGTCAGGGTCCTTTTCCAGATCAAGCCGTTCAAGGGCATTCTTGAAGATGTCCCTGTGGGGCTCCAGCTCGCGCGCATATTTCAAAGCGATAATGAAAGCCCCCAGGCGCGGGCTGAACTTTTCTAGGCAAACCTCGTCTGCGATGCCTTCCACATCCACAAAGATTCCCTTGAAGGGAAGTACAATGTCCCGCAGAACATCGGGATAGTAGTTTAGTTTTTCAAGCGGGTTCCAGCTTTCCTTGCCATTGTAGAGAATGATTGCAATCGAGGGGATGCCCTTGACTGCATTTTCCTTCAATTTTTCTACCATCAGGTGATAATGATATTTGCGGAACTGTTCCAGGACGTCATTGTCCATGTAGGACTTGTGCTCCACCAGGAACCCCACGCACACCTGCACGGGTTTTTCACCCGGAAGGTATTCCGGCTTTACCTTGGCTCGGAACGCAAGATCCGCGAACCCTGTATTCGCCGTGTCACTGAAGTCTCCCGGAATACGCTCCAAGGTTTTCATATCCAGAAGATTGATGATTACCTGCAGATCCGCATTCTGGAATGCAAGATAATCCATAAATTCCAGGAAACTATCCACATCGGAAAGAACGTCCCTGCAGAAAGAATCGTGATGCAATGATTTATTCATATACATTTTTTGTTCACAGAATGATATCACTCTGCGGAATAGTAGAGCATCCCTATTCATTACTATACACGCTTTTTTCATCCCGTTTGCGCGAAGTTTTTTGTAAAATTTCTTTAAACACCTTGCCAGCTTTTTAATTTGTACCTACATTACTGCCCGACGTACTTCTCTTTTCTAAGGAGAGGTACGTTTTGTTTTATAACACGCTCAATAAAGAATCTCGTGAAACGTCATCCAGTACGATTGTTCCCTTGAATATCGCTTTGACGTATCCCGTAAAATGGAAAACGTTTTCTATCGCCAGAGATTTTCTGCAGAATTTTTATGACGCCGTAGGTTACGACAAATGGCATTCCGGTTTTTCACTCTCGTATAAAGAGGGGGTTGTGATGCTAGAGGCTGCTGGCATAAATTTCAATTATGAGTGGCTAGTGCATATAGGAGCATCCACAAAAAGGGACGGCCAGGAAACCCATGCAGGCTATTTTGGCGAAGGCTTTAAAATAGCAGCGCTTTGTGCATATCGTGATAAAAAATGGACTGTGAGAATGCGCTCAGGCGATTGGAGTTTGAAAGTTATTGACATTGACCACCAAATCGATGGCAAGCACATGGAAATGCTTGCCTATGACGTTGTTGAAGACAAATCTGACACAACATGCCTGGAATTAGAAGGCGTGAGCGCCAGTGATTATGAATTATTTCAGGAGGTTGTGAATTCCTTTTATTATCCAGAAAATCCCTTGCTAGGAGAACTTATATGGGAAGGGAAAAAAGGCGCTGTATATTACAGTGCCAAAGAATCGTATTCCGATTCGCTGCCTTTTACATTTGGTTTTGGACCCAGAGGTCCTGTTTTTTGCAGTTATCAATTGAGGGGATCCATTCCGTTCGATTTGGTTGTATGCCTGCATTCGTACGAGGAACGCGACCGCGAACGAGAAACGATTTACCATAGTGAAATCATTCGTGTTATTGGCCACGTTGTTGACAACATTTCTGCAAGTGGCGCAATGAAAATGCTTGTACAGATGAAGAAGGTGTGGCGGCAATACCCTGCAAAAAACTATGATTCGAAGAGTTGGTATCCGATAGTCAATGGACTCGTAAGGCGAATTTGTGAAGATAAAAGTGTACGCGATTTATTCGTGAAAGAATTTCCTAATTTACTCTGTATCAGCCCTGTCTTTACCCAGTACGGCAGGAATCGCAGGTTGCAGGCGGAAAGCTGGCTTAAAAAGCAGAGTACCAAATACATTCTTGGGCAGAGCACGTTCTCCTTGATGGGGTACAAATCCTTGGAAGAAGCTTGCGAAGAAAATGGCGGAATGGTAATGGACGCGGAACTTTTGCCGCATGAACAAAGGGCCTTTGACCTTTTAGAAGAAGTTGTCCAGGACATATATGGAGATTTTTTTGACAGTACAGCTAAATACGATCAAAGAATCATAGGTAACGATTCGCCAGGTGTTACAGGAATGGCGAGCCTGGTGAAAAATTATTCAAAAAAATTCAATAACCAGGGTATCTCCTTTAAGTTCCGCACAAAGGCAATTTATTTGAAACGCAGGTGCTTTGACGCTCTAAAATTTCACGAGGCCCTTGGAACTTTTGTTCATGAAAAATGCCATGTTTTTGGCGGGGATGCCTCCGTGTCATTTAGTCTTGCCTTAACACTTGCCATGGAATATCTTATTATCAAAAGGAATGAATTAGATAGCTATGAAACGCGTTGGAAAGAGATCTTTGAAATTTTGGAATGAGTCATCCAGTTCAGCATTTTCTGAGGGTTTCAATGATGGCTATACGATAGGGCGCATGGAAAGCGCTTTGCAAATCTGTCACCGAATGGGAAATTACAAAGATGAGTTAAACACTGCCGTTTGGGAATTATGCGGTTTACCCAAAACAGATTACGATGCTTTAGTGGACTGGTTTGCTTTGAAAAAAAATGCACGGGAGCTAGGGTGATTCACGGGAGTATATGCGAATCTAGTGACGTCATTAAAAAAAGGACCCGCAAGGGTTGAACTGACCCCAAAAAGTTGGACAGTTTAAAGTTAGGATAAAACTGAGTTGTGAGTCCGGTACCCAACCGGGCTCATTCCTTTTAGGCGCAGTTTTATACGGTCATTGTTATAGTACTCGATGTATTTTTTGAGTTCCTGCTTGAAGTGGGCCATATTTCTGAACGTGTTTGGATAGAGAAGTTCTGATTTCATGATACCGAAGAAGTTCTCCATCATGGCGTTGTCCAGACAGTTGCCCTTGCGGCTCATGCTCTGGATGATTTTATGGTCCTTCAGGGACTGCTGATAGTCAGCATGCTGATAGTGCCACCCCTGATCGGAGTGCAGTATCAGCCGTTTCCACTTGTAACCCTTGGCATAGGCCTTGTCAAGCATATCCATCACCATTTGGAGATTTGGTCTATCCGAGATTGTGTAGCTCACGATTTCCCCATTGTACATATCCAGTATCGGAGACAGGTAACATTTCTCATTCCCGATATTTATCTGTGTCACGTCCGTAGTCCATTTCCTGTTGGGGGCTCCGGTACTGAAGTTTCGATTCAGCCTGTTGGGCGCAGTCTTTCCGACTTCGCCTTTGTACGAGCGGTACCTGCATGTCTTGCGGACGTTTTTCAGCCCCATTTCTTTCATGAGCCTGTACACGGTCTTATGGTTTATCTTAAATCCTTCGTTCCGTAGCTGGGCGGCTATGCGGCGATAGCCGTAGCGTCCCTTGTTTTCCGCATGTATTGCCTTGACCCTTTTGCGTTCTCCCGCATAACGGTCCGGCTTCTGGCGCAGATGGTAGAAGAAGGTGGAACGGGCCATCCCCTTGAGCATCAGCAGATCCTCAAGCCTGTATTTCCGCCTTAGTTCATTGATGGCTAACGCCCATTCCCTTGTTCCCGGGCGATTCTTTCCTCGACTAAGGCTCTCACTTTTTTTAACAGGGCTACCTCGGCTCGGAGAAGCTCGTTCTCTCTCAGGGCCTTTTCAAGCTCTGTCTGCGGTTCCTTCCTGGTCTTCTTTGGACGTCCCATTTGTGGAGGCCTACCTTTGGGCTTTATGGCGAAAAGTTCCTCGTAGCCGCCGTGTCTGAACTTACGTAGCCAGGACAGTAAGCAGCTGAAACTTATGCCGTACTTGATTGTTATCTCGCCATAAGATAGCCTTTGTTTGACAGCGGCGTCAACAACGAGTCGCTTAAGTTCCGGTGTAGACCGCGTGTAGGGTAGTCTTTCAGTCAGCCACACCCCTGTGTCGCGATGTTGTCTGATCTTTCGTTTGACCTCGCTTTCGCTCAGCCCTGTTTGCCTGGAGATATACGACGGACCAAAATGTTTTTGATGCATCTCAAAAGCATCGATCCATTCTTTTTCTGTGTGTTTCTTATACATGAAAACCCCGAAAGTTGTGTCCAACTTTCGGGGTTCACATCAGGTCCTTTCGTTCTATTTCTGCTTTTCAATGAAATTCAAAAACTTAAACACCCCCCATCACCAGCTTCCTTAAGGATTTGATGATGTTCTGTTCGGTGGGGCCATCATTGGGCAGACGCAGGCGCAACACGAACTCGCGGGCAATCAGGCGCAGTTGGTCTTCCAGGGTCAACTTGCCCGTGGTATCGATATCGGTAATCTCGCAATAGTCCTCATACACGATTTTTGCTTCGGATTGCTGCACGATACGTTCGTGCATTGTGCGGAAAAATTCCGTATAGGCATCAAGATCCAGGATTACACCGAGTGGCCCGAACGCAAGCAGGCTAGATCTTGCGAGTCCCTCAAAAGTGAGATCCAGAAATTCCTCTTCGTTTTCGCAAGCATAGCCATCATAAAAGTAACTTTCGTTTTCCACGGAACCGTCTTCACGGTAATCCACCTGGATCCCGTTCGTACAATTCCTGTAATTGTAGGCTATAAATTTCAGGGTGCCATCCTCGTAATAGGCCCGAGCCACATTATTTTTCCAGAAGACATGTATGAATGGGTTCCCGTCTTCATCAAAAATATCGGTTTCGGCATCGCTCACCATGCCGTTCCTGTACTGGACCTTAGAGAACAGCGCACCATTTTCATGATAGGATATTTCCTCCCCGTTGGGCAAACCATTCATGATTTCGATTTCAGAATCCAGTTGGCCGTTTTCGTGATAGCAGAAACTTTTTTGGCCACATTCCACACCATCTACATACATGATCGTCTGGCAAAGCCTTCCTTTCTCATCGTAAACTCTGGTAGGTCCATTTCTCAGGCCACCGCTAAACAGTTCCTCTGCACGCATCATCCCGTTTTCATCGTAATACCTGCGGGGTCCTTCCTTCTGGCCATTGGCAAATGTCGTAGTACGGTAAAGGTTTCCCTTTTCATCATAGGTCAGGTCAGTACCTTCCACAACATCTTTGTTGGCAAAATATGCATGGGCAAGCTGACCATTTTCATGATAAATACGCATCATCCCCTGGAGTTTGCCATTAAACATGGGGAATTCGGACATCAGAGCGCCATTCTCGTAATAGGATTTGCACGTGCCGTTTTCCCAAACTTCCTCTCGGTCCAAGGTTCCATCGGGATTATAAATCTGCACCTTGCCATCGACGACCTCGCCAACCTTGCACTCCACCACCTTGCGGATATTCCCATTGGGGAAAAAGTATTCGCAACGTCCATGCAGGAGGTCTTTCTGATAGTGAAGCAGAGCACGTACAGAACCATTTTCATGATACAAGGTTTCCAGTCCCTCTATAAAGCCATCCACGAAGTTTCGGCGGCGGAAAATCTTGCCATCCGGAAAATAGTGAATTGCCTCCCCGCAGGCTTTATCATCAACGTAGGGAATAGTTTCGCGGACGGCACCGTTTTCGTGATAAAGGACTCGGATTCCATGTCGTCGGTCATTCACAAAAATGGCATCATCGTAAAGATTACCCTTCTCGTCGTAAAACTTACGGTGGCCTTCGTACTTGCCATCCTTACAAAAGGCGGTTTCTTTCAGGACTCCATTAGGATGATACCATACCTCCTCCCCTTCGGTTTTGCCATTAAAGAGGGAAAACTTGCCCAAAAGCTTGTGATCCACGGTATATACTTCACAATGACCGCCCTTCCAGACGTCAATCCGGAACACTTCGCCGTCTTCGTCAATAACCGGGACGACCCCATCCACCACATTGCCCATATTATAGGCTATCCTGCATCGTAAGCGGCCGTTAGAGTGGAAATACTCCGCAATGCCATCGATAAACTCACCGTTATAGGGAATTACGTGCTTAGGGGTCCCGTTTTCGTAAAAAACCTGATCGATTTTGGACATACGACATCCTCGCTTATAGTTTGGCTATAAATTTTATCGCCCTTTACAGCGCTGATATCAAAATTTTTTTTGAAAAAATCTGCTAGATGCAAACATGCGCTTAGCAAATAAAATGCGATTCGCGTAATGCGCCTTCGCGATTTAACCACCGCACAACTTAATATTCCGGATCGGCATCCCCATAAACAGCGTTGCATTCGGCGGCTTCGTTCTCGCCGCAGGCGAACCAGAAATCAAAATGGGAGTCCATGTATTTCTGCAGGGATTCCTGGGCGGTATTGGCCGCGTGTTCAAAAAGTTTGTGGAAGGTGAAATCCTGCTTCTTGGGAGTCTTGGACTTGAGTTCAACGCCCTTGACGAAACTGATCAGCTTCTTGTTGGATACTTTCACCTGGATGAATCCTTGCAGTTTCAAGGATAACAGGCGGCACACTTCCTGCAGGGTATCTTCGTCGTAATCGTCTTCCTTGGGGAAGAACTTGACGGAGAACGCGGAAACCAGGTGGCTATAGTCTTTCTTTTCGAAGACGATGCGGCCGCTGATTTTCTGGTAGTCAAAGAGGAAGGAAAAGTACTTGTCGAAGCGTTCCTTCTTTACCAGGGGCTTCAGGAACGGAGTGATACCGTTTTCCAGAGGATGGGGGCGGAAAATACCCCTATCGTTCATAGGAACAATGTTCTGTTCGATGTAGTAGGGATCCTCGACGGCGAGTATCCCAGTTTTCACGTTATCACTCATACGGGTTTAAACTACTCGTCGTCTTCTTCCTCTTCCTCGACAACAGGCAGATCCTTCACGCAGCGGATGGAGCTTGCGTCACTCTTGGAGTGTGCGCCCATCAGGTAGGAGAAGGAAGTAATGCGGAAGAGGTGAGCCTTGGTGGCGTCATCGACTTCGGGGTTTGCGGTCCAGAAGAATGCGCTGACATTATCCAGTTCGTAATTCATGGTAGCGCCCAGGGCCAGGTTGCCATGGCCTGCGGGGAATGCCTCGTAGCCATAGATGTCGGAACCGGGGCCGCCGTAGATGACCTTCTGACCGGTAGCATGGACGGTGACTTCGCGCCAGCCGTAGGTAGACTTCAGTCCGGAAATGTCCTTGGTATCGTTGTCGCTCGGGTCCACAAAGTTCAGCAGTTCGCGGAACTCGGTGGTATCCGGCAGATGCCAGCCATCGGGGCAGATACCCTTGACCACGTCGGGCATTTCGCCTTCGCAGGAGAGGCCGTCGCCACATTCGTAGTCGCCATTTGCCAGAGCGCCGGCGGAGTCAATTGCAGCAGAGTAAAGATACAGACGGCCATACTTGTCGCAGTTTTCCAGCAGGCCATCAAAGCAGAAGCTGGAAGAGTCGAAGTCATCGGTCTTCTGCAGGTATCTGTAATTCAGGTTTTCGGCCATCCAGGTCTGATTGCCAATCTTTACGGTTCTGTATTCCTGACCGTCGCGGAAGTCCACGAAATGATCCTGGTTGATGCGCTTGGCGATGGTAGCCTGCCATTCTTCTTCGGTCCCCACGAAGCCGGCGGCAACAGCCTGCTCATAAGCGGAGCTTCCCTTCTCACCATTCCACAGGGTGCCTACTCGAGTTGTTCCGCAAGTAATGTTGAAACCAGGCAGACCGCTTGAGCTTACCGTATCTTCGGCAGAGCAGCTTTCACCGTTGAGGCCCACCAGAGTGTCGAGGACCACCAAGGTATCCTTAACGACCACGGTGTCCTTGACAACCAGAGTGTCTCTGACATACAAGGTGTCCACGTTATTCAGAACCAGAGTGTCCACGTTATTCAGGACCAAGGTGTCCACATTGCTTTGGACCAGGGTATCCTTGGTAATGACATAAAGAGTATCTACAACAGGATCTCTGTCTTTTTCGGAGTCCTTTGCGCTGGTGGAGGAATCATCCCCACAGCCGGCCATCAGGGCCAAGGAGGCAGCAGCGCCTACGCCAAACAGTTTCTTAAAATCCATAACATCATCCTTCTTGATAGGATTAAGATAGAATTTTTAAACATCAGGATATCAAGGCAAGGGCCACATCACGTACTAAATCAACCTCGCTGTCCACATAATTCAGGGGATCACCCTGGATAGAATCATGAATGAATTCCACCAGGCGAACATTTGAACTCAAGATGTTCCAATAGGGCAAGACCAGCTGGATGGCATCTCGGCTGAATTCAAAAAGATTTCGCTCAGTCTTGAGAATATCCTCCGAGTTCTGCGTCCCAAAATCCCGAATAAAAAAATCCATGGACACGCCCTTGTAGAACACATCGTACTCCCCCATTTGAGGAGACTTGTTTATGGGCTTTATAAGATTTTTCTCCCGGTCGGTTCCGAAAGTATTGATTTCCTTCAGCAAGGCAAAAAAGTTACTTTCACACTCTTGCAGGTGCTTGGCATAAAGCACCTTTTTCAAGACGTCCAAAGTGGGGACAGGGCAGATCCAGTCCCCGATGACACAACACTGCATGGGATGTTCAAAGACAAAGCGAAGCACCGACAGCATTTCATTTGCAGAACCCGTCAGGGGCATCCCCAGCTGGGATTGTTCCGTACCATCCAGCAAGAGAGGCGGCGTTTTAGAATCGGGGATTGCAGTTACAGTGGCATCGAAGGTGCAGGTAAATTTCACGAAGGTAATGTCCGATTGATCTTGATGAAAAACATTATCGTAGGTGGTATCGCAATCTTCCTCAAAATAGTGATTGTTTCCAAAGAGAGAATGTTTCAGTTGCTCTCGAACCGTGTCCCCAAAGTCTCGCGTTTCATACTGAACATTTTCAATTCGCAGGCTACCCATGTCGATGTTCACTGTTTCCGCAGCCGTACTCAAGTGCAAGTGATCCTTAATGAAACTTTTAGCCACCTTCAAAAAGCCTTCGCCAGTACAATCCATATGTTTAGCCACAAACTTGAAGTCAACACTGCGGGTGATTTTCTGGGGGACACCACATACAAATTCATAAAGGCGGGGAAACTGAATGATGGGCATGGGAACATAGGCCAAATAGCGAATGTACTCGCGATACGAAAAGCAATCGGCAACGTTATACAATTCACTGAAATTGTAGTCCCGAGCTATCGTATCAATGCGCCTCGCCTGATGTTCCGTCCAGTAATTGGAGGACTGAATGGATTCACAACATCCCGCTTCATTGAAGTCAATCTCCAGATGACGATTCAGGATTGGCGACCAATCCTGAGGGATGTCTTCGCCCCGTTTTTTCCTGAAGGTTAGCGCCGCCTTTAGATTCTTCTCCGTACAGGGATGAGCCTTGTGCCAGTCCTCTTCGAAACGCTTGCGGACGTAGGATTGAACGCCCCCGCAATTCATGGCGTGGGCATTTTCCTGAATCAGGTAATCCATCATATCGATGCATTCATCAAGAGCGGGAAGGGAACTCTTCAACTTGTTTTTGACCTTGGAGCTGAAGTCCTTGAAAAGTCCGCTGACAGGATAGATTCCCAACGCCACACAATCCGGCACCACCAAGGAAGTTTTCCCCAACGCCCGCAGCACGGAGATTGCACCCACCGAATCGCAGCAACAAAGCTCCACCTTCTCCAGCAACGCATCCACAACATCTTCATTTAAGCACATCGACATACAATCCCTCTAATAGTATATCGAAGCAAAGGGAGTAGTTGTAAAATGGGTGTGCGGGAATTTTTATTACTACATTAGGAGGCATGCGCTGGTATTCCAAAACACTGCTATTGGCCGCAATGACGGCGTCTCTTTCCTTCGGGAGCGAGGCCGTCGCAGATTCGTCGGGTGGCGTTGCAGATTTGCCGGGCGGCGTCGCGGATACTTCTGCCGCGGAAAATTTCCAGCGCTTTACAGCGCTGCCGGTACTTGGATACAGTGAGGAAACAAAACTGCAGTTTGGCGCAATGGCCATCGTCTTCCTGAAGCCGGACGAAAAAGACGGGAAGGTTCCAGAGATTGACGTATCCGCCTACGGCTCCACCCGCGGGCAATTTCAGTTCCTGATAACGCCCTACTTCTACCTCTATCACGATGAGATTAGCGGATGGCTGGATTTGCGCTACCAGAACTGGGTGGCCAGCTACTTCGGGATGGGCAACGATCCGGACATTGACAAGTACGTAACCTTCGATCGCCAGAGGTTTTATTTCGGCGCGGAATTGGAATCGACGGTTGGCGTCCCCAAGCAGTTTAAGTACGGCGTGGAGCTGCACATCGAACATTCCGATATCCAGTTTGACGATCCCACCGACGGCGACGCCTCGGAAAATCACAGATTGATCACGCCTCCCGCAAATACGCGTTCGGGCTGGCGTAACGGCGCCGGCTACCTTCTTGCGTTTGACACGCGGGATAACACCAACTGGACACGTCACGGATTTTTAGCCCAATGGCAGCAGATGTTCTACAGCGACCTTCTGGGCGATTACACCTTTGATATCGAGACCTTAGACCTTCGCGGATACACCTACCTCTTCTGGGGAACCTCCATGGCGGTTGGCGCCCTCTGGCAGCGATCCGGCGGTGACGTGCCCTTCGATATGCTGGCCGGTCCCGATGGCAACAAGAGATTCCGCGGTGTGGAGAGCCTCTACTTTAGAGATAACCAAGCCTTGATCCTGCAGGCGGAACTCCGCAAATACTTAGGCTGGCGTCTCGCCGGCGACATCTTCTTCGAGGGTGGAAAATCTGGCGATCACTTCAGCGAGCTGATGCGCAACAAGTGGCATCGCTCCGTCGGGTTCGGCGGCATGCTGATCCTCAACATGAAGGAACAGCTCTACGCCCGCGGTGAACTCAGCTGGGTAGACTTCGACCATCTAGGCATGACCGTCTACATCAGGCAGGCGTTCTAATAACGCCAACCAGACATTACGTGAGCAAACACACGGTGTTTGCGAGAGGCTAGGCAAAGCGTAGGTTCCATTCAAGATGTACTGCCTAGCCGGTTATAAAAAGAGACGGCCACAGGAATCCCTGTGACCGTCATTTTTGAGATAGAATACTTTTGGATGTCTACCGAGGGGCCGAGCCCTCAATTAGTCCTGAATGCGGGTCCAGTTGAGGATGCCCTTCTTCATGAGGTAGATATAGCCAGCTTCCAGGATCACGAGGAATCCGAGAAGGACGAACAGGAGGCTCCAGTCGCCTACGAGGAACTGGATGGTCCAGGGATAGAGGAATGCCACTTCCAGGTCGAAGACCAGGAACAACATGGCAACCATGTAATACTTAACAGGATAACGTTCGTTGGAAGTGCCGGAAACGTGTGCGATACCGCATTCGTAGGAGGTACCCTTAATTTCGGCATTTTTGATCTTACCGGGGTGGAGCAGCCAGTTGGCCAGCAGCAGAACGGTGGGGACAACGAGAGCCAGGACCACCAGAATGGTCATAGCAAAAGTAGTATCAAAGATTTCAACGTTCGTCATAGTGGGTTCAAAGATAGTAAAAAAGTTTTTTCGCGTAAGACCAGGATTTGTAAACTATATTTACACTCATGAAAAAAATTACTGCATTATTGGGATTTTTGGGTGTAGTAAGCATGTTTTCTGCCTGCGCTGAGGATACCATCAGCGAACCACCGATGGCAGACAACCACACTAGCGTAGGTACTTCCAGCGCCGCAGGTTCTGTCCAGCCCAGCGCAAAAAGCTCCGCTTCCGCAACTCCGTCTAGCAATAGCGGCACCCGTGACACCACCGTCGTTCACGAGACCGTGTATATTCAGCAAGAAAATGTGAGCTACGAAGTTCCTTACTATAGCAGCGGTACGTTCTGTTGGAGTGCAGAATGCGATGCTACTGCAAATAGCGCAGCGTCTTCGGCCCCGACTTCTGCTGCAACGATTGAAATCAACATGTCTTCCACCATCCCCACGCCCCCTCTGGTCAGTGGCAACCAGATGATCGACCAGCGCGATCAGAAGAGCTACAAGATCAAGACCATCGCCGGCAAGATGTGGATGGAAGAAAACATCAACTACAAGACCAGCAAGGGTTACTACTGCACCACCACTTCCGGTGACGACATGTGTGCAACCTATGGTGGCTACTACACCTATGCAGCAGCACTCAGCGCATGCCCCGATGGTTGGCGCTTGCCCACCGAAGCCGAAGTGAAAGCTTTGGATGCAGCCGTGGATCACGACTGGTGGCAGGTCGGCGGCCGCTTCAAGCTGGAAACCGATACTCCGGATTACGGCCTGAAGGAAGAACAGGGTTACATCTGGATTCAGCCTGATGGCGATTACACTTCCTTCCGCGTAAAGAACTACGGTGGCGAAGATAATCTCCACGAGTTCCAGACAGGCACCACTGGCGAACGCGCTTACAACGTCCGCTGCGTCCAGAACTAATAAATACCCTGAAATAGATCCATCGACTTCGCACCATCGGTGCTTCGCTCAGGATGACATTTCAAACAAAACGGCCTCGGCGTTAGCCGAGGCCCCTTGTAGTTCTTTATAATCGCAGGCTTATTTAGCTAGACGATTTAGCTAAATGTCGTCTTCCCTTCCGGAAGTGGCTCGTGCAATTCCTTCGTCCAGCAACAGGGACAAATTCTTCACGTCCTTTTCCATGGTGTCGTAATACACCTTGGCACGACGGAGCTGTTTGCGCAATTCGAAAATCTCGGAGGTAAGCTCCACGGCAAGCAGGGCCAGGCGCTTCTTGTTATCCATCTGGAATTTCGCGGAACGGCTAAAACGGGAGTCAATGAACTCGCCGATTTCCTTCAGTTCCGCATCGGGCAAATCCGTGCGAATCTGAATGCATTCCTGCGCAACGTCGATACTTACTGATCTGAGAGGTTCGATTTCTGCCATTATTTACTTCCTACGCCGAATGGATCGTCATCCATCAGCCAGTTTAGTCGAAAAAACTTGTTTGCCGGCCCTCCTGACCAGCAGAGGACTGTTCCCCGGTTTTTTCTTCAGATTCATTGTTTTCTTCAGCGCCATGCACTTCGATAGAGGGCACGTCTTCCTGGGGTTCTTCCTGAACTTCTTCAGCAACAACCTGAGGTTCTTCGAAAGTCTCGTCCTTGATTTCCACAGGGGCAACGGGGAGGGTTTCGCCCAGTTCCGTTTCGATGGTGGAAAGAAGGTTGTTGAACTGCTGCTGGACTTCGGCAAATTCGTGAGCCTGGTCCTGAGTCTGATTCTGGAGGCCTTCAATCTGCCCATTCAGGTTACCGATTTCGTCCTGCTTGGCTGCCAGTTCAGCATCCTTGGAAGCAATCTGGCTCTTGAGAGCGTTGACCTGTTCAGCCATGTTAGCCAGGGAAACCAGCTTGTCATTGATCTGTCCGTTGAGGGAATCAATGATGCCGTTCTTTTCGGAAATCTGACCGTTGAGGGAATCGATGATTCCGTTCTTCTCGGAGATCTGACCGTTGAGAGAATCGATGATACCGTTCTTCTCGGAAATCTGACCGTTGAGACCGTCAATGGCACCGTTCTTCTCGGCCACCTGACCGTTGAGGGAATCAATGATGCCGTTCTTTTCGGTGACCTGACCATTGAGGGAATCGATGATGCCATTCTTTTCGGAAATCTGACCGTTCAGGTTATCGATTTCAGCCTGCTTTGCATTCAGGTTGTCTTCCTGAGCGCTGGCCTGGTTGGCACGAGCATCAAGAGCAGCCTTGCAGTCAATCAAATTTGCATTTGCAGTTTCCAGCAGCAAGCTCTTATCCTGAGCCTCGGCGTGTGCCGCATTGAGCTGCTGGCGAAGTTTCGCGTTGTCCTCCTTGAGGACCCGCACCGTTCCCAGGATCGCCTCGATCTTCTGGGAAAGGGCATTCATGTTTTCAAAATTCATCCTTGCTCCATAACTTAAAATGTTTTGAAACCTTACTCTTATAAGATAATATAAAAAAAGCGCGATGAGACTGTTAGAAATTAGAAACTAGAGGCTAGAGAGTAGGGTACAGGGGATAGATGTCAAACCTAATCCCTAGACCCTAGCCCCTAGACCCTAAAAAACTATTTACTATCTTGGGGAGCAATGATTTCGGTGAATGAACACATCCAGCGTAGGCTAGACGAACTGCCCGACCGCCCCGGCGTTTACATCATGAAGAACGCCGCCGGGAAGATCATTTACATCGGCAAGGCAAAGGTCCTTAAAAACCGAGTCCGCAGTTACTTTGACGGAAGCGATCACCAGGGACATCGCGCTGCAACCCTTATGTTACCTTACATTCGGGACATTGAGTGGATTATTACCGAAACCGAAGCGGAAGCCCTGATCCTGGAAGCAAACCTAGTCCGCAAGCACACTCCCAAGTACAACGTGCTGCTGAAAGACGACAAGCACTTTCCCTACCTGGCCTTCAGTGTTCGCGAGCCCTTCCCTCGCCTGTTCCTTACGAGATCTGTAAAAAAGGACAGCAACCAGTACTACGGCCCGTTCATGAGCTCCCGATATGTAGACAAACTAAAGGACATCGCGGCAAGACTGTTCGGTATTCGTGAGTGCACCATGGAGTTGCCAGCTCGTTCGCCCCAGAGGCCCTGCCTGAACTATCATATCGGAAGATGCAAGGCACCTTGTGCAGGCCTCATCAGCCAGGAAGATTATTACAAGGACGTCTTACAGGCACGCCTGTTACTGGAAGGAAAGCGGGACGACCTTCAGGAAATCTGGACCAAGGAGATGGAGGCTGCCGCCGCCAATCTGGATTTTGAAACTGCGGCCAAAAAGCGGGATGCCATTCAGGCATTGCAGTCCACCGGCATTCACGCCAAGACGGATACGTCCGACCCCAATCTTTCTCTGGATATTGTGGCCCTCCGCCGGAACGGCGCTCTTGCTGCCGCCGTGATTCTGGAATACCGCGCCGGGGTGCTTACGGGGCGTAGACATTACCGCCTGAAATGCGAGCTGGAAGATGACGAAACTGAAATCTTCCGCCAGATGATTTTAACCTGGTACGCCGACGCAGAATTCATCCCGAAGGAAATTGCCACCGACATTACCCTTCCCGAGGATGCCGCCCTGTTGAGCGATGCCCTGAGTGAAAAGGCGGGACGGAAAGTCTTCTTCAACGTTCCCCAGCGAGGGGAAAAGCTTGGGTTCCTGAAATTGGCAGGCGCCAACGCCGACATGATCCTGGTGGAAATGCGGGCAGAAGTCCAGAAGTACAGCGAAATCGACCAGAGTGTATTTGAACTGCAAAAAGTGCTGGGGCTGAAAAAGACCCCCTTCCGGATTGAATGTGTGGATATCTCCCATCTGTCGGGAACGAACACTGTGGCAAGTCTTGTAGCCTTCAAGAACGGCAAGCCCGACAAGGCAAACTACCGCAAGTTCATTATCAAGACAGTAGAAGGTGTGGACGATTTCGCCAGCATGCGCGAAGTCATGACCCGCCGTATCCGCCGTCTGGAAGACGAAGGCACGCCCATGCCCGACCTATGGGTATGCGATGGCGGTAAGGGCCAGGTAGACGCCACCATGCAGATCCTGAAGGAGCTGGGGCACGATACGGACCTGCCGCTCATTGGCCTTGCAAAACGTCTAGAAGAGATTGTGTTTCCCGATGACCGCAAGAGTATTGTCCTGCAGCGCACCAGCCCTGCACTAAAACTCTTGCAGAACGCCCGTGACGAGGCCCATCGATTTGCCATTACCTACCAGCGCAGCAAGCGCAAAAAGGACCTGGAAGTGGAATGGCTGAAACAGCCCGGCGTGGGTCACGAGACCCGGGTGAAAGTCCTCAGCAAGTACAAGAGCGCCGAAGCCTTCATGGCCGCCCCCCTAGAGGACATCGAACTCCTCCTGGGCAAAGTCCGCGGCAACAAACTCCGGGAACAGATCGCCCAGTACTGCGCCGACTTTATTACACCCTTTAAGGACGAAGAAGGCTAAATAATCCCCATTCGTCATGTCGTCCCTCCACACGTCATTCTGAGCGAAGCGAAGAATCCAGGAAAAAGTTTTCCTATTCCGTCTTGGAATGAGTAAGAAAAAGTTATCTCGACTTTTGGGTTGTTTTACGGACTTGATTTAGGTATATTAGGCCTAGGCATCCTCACGGATCAATGCCCGATCTAACAGTATTATTAAAGCTCGTCGCTCTTATGGTACAGTTTAGGCCCACGGCTCCCTGACTTGGCTTGACCATGCTTCAAAGCTTAAAAAGGTGGGAAAAACGAAATCCGAAGGCACTGCTATCTTTTATATAAGAGTAGCTTCGAGTATTTTGCCGTGGAACGGATGCCATACCTTTTTCGTCCCGTCCCCCTAAAAAAGAGGGGCGGGATTTTTCTATCTTTACGGCATGATCAAATCCATTTTTGCCGGCCTCATGATTAGTGTGGGTTGCGTCAGCTTCCTTTCCGTCGATAACAAGATCGCGGGAACGTTCCTGTTTTCCCTGGGGCTTTACACCATCATTTTGCTGAAATTTGACTTATTTACGGGAAAAGTGGGCTACTTGTCCACCAACAGGAACTTGGATTACCTGAAGTATCTGGGCAAGGTCTGGCTGGGCAACTTGATTGGTACGGGCATTGGCGCTGCGACGGTAGCAGCCACTCGCCTCACCATCAGCACTAGCGCGCTGGTAGCGGTAAAGCATAACGACAACCTGCTGAGCCTCCTGATTCTAGGCGTGTTCTGCGGCATGCTCATGTTTATTGCGGTGGAAGGCTACAAGCGCTGCAACAACCCGTTGATCGTGGTGCTCCCGGTGATGGGATTTATCCTTTGCGGTTTTGAACACTGCATTGCAGACATGTTCTACTTTATTTTCGCAATCATCAAGGGTTGCGCCGCAGGGACTTTTGCAGGCGCACCGGAAATCGGAAGCACAGCGCTTCGCCTCGCCGTCATTACCATCGGTAACCTGATCGGCGGATGCCTGGTGTGCTACGCCAGCGTGAACATCAATAAAGACGCTCAGTAAAAAACGCCCCTACTTACTTGCTACAAATTTCTGGAAGCGGGTCAGAACGGTCAGGAGTTCTTCATCCAGGCGGTTGATGGTTTCCTGCTGGATGTTTTCGGGAATGCCGTAGATAGGTTCGGCCATGGCGCAGGCGATACAGCAGAGGGTATCGCTGTCGCCCCCCAGGGACACTGCCAATCGGGCAATTTCCTCGAAGGAATTTCCTTCACGGAAGGCGCAGAATGCCTGAGGAACTGTGTTCTGGCAGGATTCGTCCATATGGTAGGTGGGGCGAATCTTATCGCAGGTCATCTGACTGATGGGATAGCCGTAGGTACGTTCCACATAGTCGAGGATTTCCTCTTTAGACTTGCCCGCACGACCCAGGAAGATGGCTGCAGCCACCGCCTTGGCGCCCTTGATTCCCTCGGGATGGTTATGGGTGACGCGGGCTGAAATTTCCGCATACTTTTCCACTTCTTCAAGAGTGTCGAATGCCCATCCTACGGCAGACACGCGCATGGCGGAACCGTTGCCCCAGCTGTTGTAGGGCTGAGGATTTTTAGCAACCAGCCAGTCGCAGAAACGACCGCCATAACCCGCGTATGGCCAGCGACGGCCAAAGGATCGCATGGAGAAAATCATGGATTCTTCCACTTTTGCTTCGTCAAGTTCGTCGGCCAGGTCGTCCGCCGCCATCAGGAGAGCATTGGCCACAGCCACAGTCATAACGCTATCGTCCGTAAAACCGGAGGCTCGATTGAACAGCGGGAACTCGGTAGTCTTAATGTTATTGCAGTCGAATTCGTAAGGCGATCCGATGGTATCCCCTGCGATGGCGCCCAGAAGGCAAGAGTTGCGCTTCAAAGCAGCCTTTGATTTGTGACGGGCCACTGACGCGAGAGAACAATCCATCTCCTCATCCAATTCGCCCCAGCACATATTGCTGGCGGCGCTGCGATAGATTTCCCTCATTCTCTTATCATAAGCCTTACGCTGTTCTTCCGTCATATTCTTTTTCTGTTCTTCTGTCATATGAACCTCCTTTTTCTTTATCGTTTCCAAAATGGCTTTAGTAAACCCCGCCAGATGCAGGCGCAAGAATTTGATTTTATGCGATAAATATAGCCGCAAAGAAAGAAAGAATGGTCGCTTCAAAAGCGACATGAAAAAAGGTCCCTCGACAATCGCTTATCGGGAGACTTCGATCAGATTTTTATTGGGTTGCCGCTGGGCGTAATAGCCTTCAAGAATCTGCAGGACCGATTCCTTTTCTCGCGGAACAAAACGGCGGTGACTCATATAGAAGTTTCGTGCCTCGCAGGCCCGCAGGAATTGTATCTGCTGGAAGAGCAACTGCACGTTGTAAGAGTCGGGTTTGCCGTGACCGACGGTAGGATACGTAGAGTCGCCTAGGAAGGCGACAATCGGGTTGGTCTCATCGCGGGCTGTACTCGGGTTAGCAGCGTCGCAGGCGGATTCGTCGCCGCCCACGGTCAGCATCAAGGAACCTTTGGCATGACTGCTGGGAATGGGCTCAATGCAAAATCGCAAGCCGTCTTCAATCACAACAGGCGATTCCACCACAGTTACGTCGCGGCGCGCCTGGATGGTGGCGTCGCAATGACGGAAAGTTTCGCGGCCCACAAAGAGACGGTCAAAACGAACCCGCGAAAGATTGAAGGCATGGTCCCGATGGAAATGGGAAATGACGATATTTTTCTGGAGGGGTGCGGTGCCCTCCCCACGATCACATGGCAGGCTGTTCACGAAGTCGGCAGCCTCGTCGCAGGCGCCCACGTCAAAAATCCACCAGGCGGTTTCCCCGCGAATGGCGTACACATCCGCACTCAGCGGGCTAGTTTCGCTAGGTCCGGAGGCCGGCAGATGGAGGATTCTTGATAGCAGATTTTCTTGCACGAGACAAATGTACATCTATTTAGAACGATAGATTCTTCGACTTCGCCCTAACGGGCTTCGCTCAGAATGACAACGGAAGGGAAAGTTACATCTTCGCTACTTTAAAATTTTCAACCCCCGCAGGTATTCCTTATGTTCGTCGGACACGCGGTAGCTTTCAATGGATTTCTGGATGGACTTATTGTGGGTCCAGGCGTCCAGCTTTCGCTTTTCAATATAAGGGATGGCGGCATCCCACTGTTTTGCAAGTGCGGTAGCGAAGTACCAGGCCACTTCCATCTGGACGTAATATTCGGGATTTGCCAGCGGAACTCCGGCCGGCGTCACCGCCGCCACCCGCGAATTCAAACTGCCGTCGGGCAGGGACCTGTACTTGGCCGTATCCACCGAGGCCACCCACTTTAAATATTTCGGGTCGAAGCGGTCATCCAGAAAGAGATCCATCAGCATGTTGATGCCAAAGCGGGCTACATAGGGATGGTCCGACTTGACCCATTCCGCGATGCGTTTCAGGAACACGTCCGGCTTTTTCAAAAGGGCGCGGGGCTTTTTTCCATCGCAAATGGCCCAGTTGTTTATGTAAGGCAGGAACTGTTCCGTACGAGCCAAACACTCATCGAAATCCTTGATATGTTCCAGCAGCATGGAATGGATGTGGTTTTCCTCGAAATACTTGTGAGGAAGCTGATCCATAAACTTCGCGACTTCACCACCCGCGACAACGTTCCCACCCGCGACATTTCCCGTCGTACCAAAAAACTCTTTCGCCAGTTTTCGCAGCAGGGGCACACGCACGCCTATATAAGTGTCCATAGGAATTCCCGGCACCAAAGCCGTATGGAATTCCTTGTACTTCAAATCCTGATTTTTAAAAAGTTTCTTGACGAGTTCCGCGTGAGTCATAAACCAAAGATACTATTTCTTCGGTTTGACTTTTGCACTCATGTAGGTGAGCACCAGATTCTGCCACACCACGTAGCAAGTGGGGGCGATGGCGGCAACAGGGCCAGCATACAGGCTTGCAATCCAAATCACTAGCGTTGTATTCTTCTGGCCCATACTCTGGGAGCTTTCAATGGGATGTTTCTTGTCGCAGAACCAGCCCAGCACAAACTGCAGAATGCAAATCACTAGCGCCACGATGGCAAGCATGGGGAGGGTTCCGCTATTCCACAAGTCAGCAAAACCCATTTCGCGAATGTCGCGGCTGGCCTTGGCGAGAATCACGAACACGCTGAAGGTCCAGATAAAGATGGTGTACTTGGAGAACTTCGCCACCTTATCGGCCAACTCCGGGTAGAAGGAGCGCACGCCCAGGGCCAACGCCAGGGGGATGGAAATGATGGGCTGGATAGAATTGAAGATGCGCAGGGCAATGTCAGCAAAGCCCGCCTCGGAACCGGTCAGGTAGCCATAGATAATAGGGATGCTGAAGCAGGCGATCAAGTGGCCGCTGAGGAAAATCTTCAGGGCAAGTACCGGGTTTCCGCCCAGCATCTTGGCCATGGCGGGAGCGGCATTTGCGGGAGGGCACAAACAGATAATGGCGCCACCCAGAAGAACTTCGCGAGGCAGGCCGAAAACTTCCACAGAAATCCAGAGGAGTGCCAGCAGGAAAAGGCTTGCGATAAAGGCTCGAACTTCAATCTTGAAGGTATAGCCGTGTTCCTGGGGAGGGACCTTTCCAATGAAGGTCAGGAGCATCATGGTTCCGATCTGGAAAGGAAGGGTCGGCGCAAGAACGCTGGCTTGAGGAAGCAAAATGCCCAAAATAATGGCAATCGGCATCAAAATGGCGCGCAAATTCTTCATAACGGCGCCAAAAATAGCTAAAGGCGGACGCCTCGGCAAGGCTCGGCGACCTTGCTCCTCGCAAGAAACCCAATTATGCAAGTGACTTATAGGCAATGATTTACTACATTTGGCGCCATGTTACGTTCTAGATATGAAGCATTCGACTATGTCGAAAAGACGGTCGACAAGAAGAAAAAGACCGGCAACCCCATCGTGATGATCGTGGCGGGTTACCTGGCCCTGATTTCTCTTGGAGCCTTCTTGCTGTCCATGCCGTTTGCCCAGCGCGAACACATCGGTATCCTGGACGCCTTCTTTACGGCTACCTCCGCAGTCTGCGTGACGGGGCTTTCCACTATTGATATTAGTAGCAGTTTCAACATCTTCGGTAACTGGATTCTGGTCATCCTCATGCAGGCTGGCGGTCTGGGTATCATGACGATTTCTACGGTGATTATCCTGCTGGCCGGTATGCATCCGGGATTCAACCATCAGTCCGCCCTGCTGGCCAACTACACCCAGGAAGGTAACGTGGACGCCACCCGAATCCTTAAGGCAGTGCTGCCCTTCATGTTCGGGCTGGAAGCGGTGGGCGCGGTCATGTACTTTACCCAGTTCAACGAATTCGCCCTGGAGGAGTACTCCCTTTACGATCGCATCTTCGGGAGCGTCTTCCAGGCTATCAGCTCCTTCTGTAACGTGGGCTTTACCCTGTTCCCGGATTCCATGGTCCGTTTCCAGCTGAATCCCATCGTGAACATCACCACCTGCGTCCTGGCGCTGGCCGGCGGTTTCGGCTTTTTGGCCATTACGGAAGCCCGCTATGTTTTCGACTTCAAGAAGCGTTCCTTCCAGAAGGTATCCCTCCATACCCGCATCGCTACCGGCTTTACCCTGATTATCGTAGGCGTCAGCATCGCGTTCTTCATCTTTAGCGAATGGAGCAACGTCTTCGCTAGCCTTACCTTCGGGGAAAAGGTCCAGTCCAGCGTGTTCATGGCGTTTACCAGCCGTACCGCAGGTCTCAACAACGTGGACGTGCCCTCCCTCAGTATCGGCAGCCTTTTCTTCTTTATCGTGATCATGCTCATCGGTGCCAACCCGGGTAGCTGCGGTGGCGGCATCAAGACCACCACTACGGCAGTGATCGCCCTCCTGGGGTTCAACCGCCTGCTGGGCCGTAAAAAGACTCAAATTCTCGGCCGCACCATCCCGGAAACTACGGTGGATAAGGCGGTGCGAATCTTCGTGGTGGCCATCGTTGTTGTGGTGGCGGCAACCCTGATTTTGCTCCAGACCGAGGCCAACGGAAACTCCATCGAGCAGTCCAACTTCCTGACCATCCTCTTCGAAGTGGTCAGCGCCTACAGTACCTGCGGTCTGTCCATGGGCATCACCCCCGACCTGTCCATCCCGGGCAAGATCCTGATTTGTACGGTCATGTTCATCGGTCGTATGGGACCCTTGTTCTTGATTTCTGCGGTGGCAACCAACAAGGATGATGGTATGTGGTACGCCGAAGAAGACATCATGGTGGGCTAATCTAGCCTCCAGTCTATCATCTTTTATATATTGGACGGAAACGAGGTTAGGTCTATGCGTTTTCTGAAACTCTTATCTACGGTTCTATTGCTCGCGGCCGTGGGCGCCAATGCGTCCGTTTGGAACGAAAGCCCCTTTGAGACAAAGGCCGAAAAACAGGCCCGCCGAGACGCCGCGGAAAAAGCAAGACTAGACTCCATCGCGGCTAAAGAAAAGCTAGAGATTAAGAGAACCGACGACGGTTCCAACCCGGGTAGTATGGAAGGGACCTTCACGGACCCTCGAGACAACAAGACCTACACTGTCAAGTGGATCAACGGCAATCTCTGGATGACCCAGAACATGAACATCCGTAAGGTCCCTAGCGTCTGCTTCGAGAACAACGACAGGACCTGCCTCAAGACCGGAAGACTGTACACCTGGGAAATGGCCAAGAGGGCCTGTCCCGAGGGTTGGCGTCTCCCCACCGTAGCGGAACTGTCCAACGTTATCTACGACGAAGACATCTTCCCCCATAAGGGCGGTTACAGAGCCTTCAACGGGGATTTTTACGCCTACGACTACACCGCCACCTTCTGGACCGCGGAATCCGACCCGGATTACGCTGACTACGCCTTCTTTTACACCTATGAATCCCCAAGCGGGTGGAAAAAGAAGGGTTTTTACAAGGATCAGGCCAATTCCGTACGCTGTATCAAGGGCGAAGCGCCCAATAAGGCCAAATTCTTCCGAAGCCCTAGCAAGGCATCCAGCTTCGACAATCTCTAGACGCCTCCCATATTTTCTATCTTTAGGATATGGCATCTAAACAATTCGTAGTAATCGGCCTGGGTAATACAGGCTACTTCCTGGCACGTCACCTGACCGCCCTTGGTCATGACGTGATGGTGGTGGACCCCAGTCCCGAAAAGATTCAAGATATTTCCAACCAGGTTGCCCAGGCAGTGGTTGCCGACGGCACCCGCAAGAAACAGCTCCAGTCCCTGCCCCTGGCTAAGGTGGACAGCGTGATCTGCTGTATCGGCGAAGACCTGCAGGCTTCTCTCCTGACAGTACTGAACCTGCGCGAACTGGGCGTGAAGCACATCATCGCTAAGTCCAGTAGCCCCGCACATACTACCATCCTGGAAAAGCTGGGCGTTGCAGACATCTTCCATCCGGAACGTGACATGGCGATCTCTCTGGCAGAAAGATTGAACCGCCCCAACATGCTGGACTACCTGCCTTTCATGGAAGGTTACTCCATCGTGGAACTGGCCTGTCCGGAAGCCTTCTGGAACAAGACTTTGAAGGACCTGAGCCTCACCCACAAGTACGGCATTCAGGTGATTGCCATCCGCGACCCGCTGGAACCTACGCCTAAGATCGGTAACATCGCAGACTATGTCCTTAAGGAAAACGATGTGCTGTTCGTCATCGGCTCCAACGAAGCGCTGGATAAGCTGAAAGCTTAAATCCACGGGTCGACAGCCCCGTCAGGAAAAAAACGGCGGGTTGGCAGCCCGCGGGACCTGCGATTGGGCATTTTGCAGTGCGATTTCAGGATTTTGTAGTGCGAATCTTCGGAAACACCGGGATTCGCACTATTTTTTCGGGGCAATTTCCAGCACTTTCCTGCAGCAGTAGGATGAATTCCCGCGAAAAGGCGTTTTTGCACTACAATTACCAGCGAGAAAACGCTCTCGTCGGGTAAAAGCTAGTGCAATTTCTAGCAATTACGGAAATTCATACTAGTGCCGGCCACCACAAGACCGCTTTTGTAGTATGAATTTCAAGAAAAATTGATTTTCGCACTAGCATTTCGCGATTTTGCGACTTTTTCGACCCGCCTTTCGCGACTTTTTCAGCCTGCGGCGATGTCCACCCGCGATTCCATCCCGCGAGGATGTTCTATCCGCGAGAACCCGCATTTTCGCGACAAACACCCCGCGGAACCCGCCAGCGGGGAACCTCCCGCGACGACTTCCACCCTCGGAAAACCGTATTCCGACGATATCCACCTGCAAAAACAGCCCGATGGCAGATGCCACCGGGCCTTGTTATTAGGAGAAAACGTCTTCCCTATGAATGAACCTGCGAGCTAGCGTCACCGCCACTCAGCTCCTTCGCTCCGGATTCCGCCACCGCAGCGGCAGACTCGACGGATGCAGCAGACTCGACGGAAGCGGCGGGCTCGGGTTTCTGCATACATTCAGCGCAGACACCACTCATATTCAGCTGGGTATGCTTCAGGCAGAAACCTCTTGGAAGCAAGTCCAGACAGTTGGGTGGCGGCGTCATGATGTCATATACCCGGCCACAGCAATCGCAATGGAAGTGACTGTGGGGAAGTCTCTGCGCGTCATAACGCAGGAAGCCTTCACCAAAGTCCAGCGCCGTCACGATACCGTTGGACCTCAAGAGTTCCAGCGTGTTGTAGACCGTAGTCCTTGACATGCCGGGATTATCCTGAAGGAGCGCCTGGTAAATGGTATCCACCGTAGGATGAGTCTTGACGCCCCGCAGGTAACGGAGCACACTGACCCTCTGTACGGAGGGGCGAATCTTATGCCTCGTAAGGATTGCTGCGGAATCTTTCATGACTTACCTCAAACGGATCTCATTACTTGTTGAAGTAGCGGTTCAGGAGACCTTCGAATGCGCCACCGTGACGAGCTTCGTCCTTGCACATTTCGTGGACGGTGTCGTGGATAGCATCATAGTTCAGTTCCTTAGCGCGCTTGGCGAGAGCGAGCTTGCCTTCAGTTGCGCCTGCTTCTGCGGCAACGCGGAGCTGGAGGTTCATCTTGGTGTCAGCGTGAACCACTTCGCCCAGGAGTTCTGCAAACTTTGCAGCATGTTCAGCTTCTTCGAAAGCGATACGCTTGTAAGCTTCTGCAACTTCGGGATAGCCTTCGCGATCAGCCTGACGGCTCATGGCAAGGTACATACCCACTTCGCAGCATTCGCCGTTGAAGTTTTCGCGGAGACCCTGAACCACTTCCGGATCCAGACCCTTGGCGATGCCCACCTTGTGTTCGTCAGCGAAAACAGTCTTCACGACCTTTGCGCCGTTGGATGCAGCTGCTGCAGCGGATTCACCTTCGCATACGAATGCAGCCTTCTTAGCCTTGCAGAGGGGGCATTCATCGGGAGCTTCTTCACCCATGTGGATGTAACCGCAGACCTTGCACTTCCAAACCTTCATATTATGTCTCCTTCGGCCTTCGCCGAGATTTGCGCAACGTCTATTGCCATAAAACCATCGCGCGGGTTATTTTTGTGAAGCCGGCACTATCTCAACCGGCTCTTTCCTTTGTAACTATTACAAATTTATAATCATTACAACAAAAAGTCAATAGGCAAATCAAAATTTTTTGAAAAAAAAAATCTGACCCCCAACCAAGGATCACGTCCCCATTAAACTAAATAGAAACTTCCCCCAATGACAAGAGTATTTTCCAGGGGAATAAAAAAAGCCGGACCTTGAAGCCCGACGACCCAGCTAGAATAACAAGCTAGCGTTTAACTTAAAATACTGGAGCGTTAGAAGCCTTCGCCTTGGCGGGAGCGGCACTCTTGACCTTTTCATTGCTCAGCAGGCGATGGGTCACGGTACCTACAGCGAAGTAGCGGCCTTCGATCTGGACCACAGCAGTATTGATATCCAGGGTAGAAACAGAGAGCCATTCCAGATAGAAGTTGCGAACGCCTTCCTTCAGGTTGGATTCTTCGTCAATACGGGGATTGCTGTTGGGCTTACCGTACTTGAGGGTAAACTGGTCAGACATGTATTCTACAGCCTCGAAAGCCTTGCTCATACGGGAACGTTCCACACGACCGGTACGGATTTCGAAGGAACTGAACTTTTCGTTGCTGTTGAAAATGAAGTCAACCTGGACCGGCAGTTCGCCGAACTTGAAGATAGGAACGACAACACGTTCACCTTCCTTACCGGACTGGCCATAAGGCTGGTAGCCCATCTTCATGACTTCTTCGATAACAGTTTCACGGGAGGATCCGAAAGCGATACCAGCAAAATCCTGGGTATGTTCGGGCGCACGACGAGCGAACACCTCTGCAGACAGAAGCATCATTAAAACCATTATGATAAGGGTTGCTCTACGCACGGTATCTCCTAAAAACCAATGTAAAAGATAGTAAACTTTCTTTAAAGTGTTGCTGCTCACACCTCTTTTTTTTGTAAAAAGTGACTTTTATCTATATTTTGCCACATGTCTAGCACTTTTGGTAAGATTTTTTCCGTCACGACCTGGGGTGAATCCCATGGTGCAGGTGTTGGTTCCGTCCTGGACGGCTGCCCTGCTGGCCTCCCCCTCACCGAAGAAGACGTTCAGGCTGAACTGAACCGCCGTCGCCCTGGCCAGAACAAGCTGACCACTCCCCGCGACGAAAAGGACCAGGTAAAGATCCTTTCTGGCGTTTTTGAAGGAAAAACCACAGGTACCCCCATTTCTTTCGCGGTTTTCAACGAAGACCAGCGCAGTCATGACTACTCTGAAATCCAGAAGTGGTACCGTCCGGGACACGCAGACCTGTGCTACGACCTGAAGTACGGTTTTAGAGATTACCGTGGCGGTGGACGTAGTTCCGCCCGCGAAACCATCGGTCGCGTTGCCGCAGGCGCCGTGGCCAAGAAGCTCTTGAAGCAGGTGGCAGGCACCGAGATCATGGCCTGGGTGAACTCCATTGGCAATGTAGACTGCGGCCCCCTGAACTTGGACACCTTGACACTCTCCCAGATTGAAGCCTCCCCCGTCCGTTGCCCGGATCCGGAAGCCAGCGCCAAGATGGAACAGGTGGTGACTGACGCCCGCATGAACATGGACAGCGTGGGCGGCACCGTCTGCCTGCTGGTGAAGAACCCGCCCATCGCACTGGGCGAACCGGTGTTCGACCGTCTGGATGCTCTGCTGGCTCAGGCAATGCTTTCCATCCCCGCAAGCAAGGGCTTTGAAATCGGTAGCGGTTTTGCAGCAGCCCGCATGCACGGTAGCGAACATAACGACGAACTGTTCTTTGACGGCAACGCCTACCACACCAAGACCAACAACGCTGGCGGTTCTTTGGGTGGCATCAGCAATGGCGAGCCTATCTACTGCAAGGTGGCCTTCAAGCCTACAGCAACCATCAGCCAGGAACAGAAGACTGCTGGCCGCGGTGGCGAAAACGGCACCCTGGCAGCCCGCGGTAGACATGACCCCTGCGTGGCAGTGCGCGCTCCCGTGATCGTGGAAAGCATGGCTGCGTTGGTTCTTGCGGATCTATTCCTGCAGCAAAAACGAAATTTTCTTTAATCGTCCCGAAGGTCGCGGGATGAAACTTCTCGACGCCATTCGCAGAATAATCGCCGCCTATTATTGGGCGGCTTATTCGTTGCATCATGCTTTGTGCCTGAGGCCAGGGAGGGAGCTTAAGCGTTCCCGCCTGATTGTGGTGGGAAGTTTCAGAGCCGGCGGTGCGGGGAAGACGCCCTTCACCTTATGGCTGGCCCGACGTTTAACAGCCCAAGGGAAGCGGGTGGCGATCCTTTGCCATAAGGCTGCCTTCGATGAGATTCGCCTGTTCCAGCAGGAGCTGGCGGAACAAATCCAGACGGGAGCGGTCAACGTGGTGGGAACGGACAACCGCTACAGGACAGCCCGAGAGCTGGACCGAGCGGGCGAGCCCGACGGACTCCACGGGACGGGAACAGCGCCGGACTTCATTCTTTGCGATGACGGATTCGAGGACAGTCGCCTTCGGCCCCACGCCATTTTCCGGATGGACTGGGAGAAGGCGCCCACGGCAGTGGAGCAGCTGATTCCCGCAGGTAAGTTCCGAAGCCTCCTGCAGGACCACGCCCGGGACCTGAACAAGACCTTAGGGCTTCGCTGCTATGGAGTGAATCCCGACATCCTGTTCCACATCGACAGCATCTCCAACTGTAAGGGCGAGTTCCCGCAGTACAGACAAAATATCGCTATCTGCGGTTTAGGCGATCCAAAACGTTTTATTCGGGATTTGCAGCGGGCGGAACTGACCTTGACGAAACAGATTATCCGACCGGATCACGACAGGAATTTTGAAAAAATCACTCGATTAGCACTTCGTGACGACCCTCAATCAAACTTGATCCTCTCGCAGAAAGATGCACTTCGACTTTCCGAAGACCTGTTGCAAAACCCGAGGATTTTTATAGCCCGTCAGACGGTGCAAGTCAGTGACCCGGCCAGGGCTCAAATTCAGGAAGTTTTGGCAAAATAGAGCCTTTTGTTTATAATTCCGCCTCCATTTATTATATTTTTCATACGAGGATTGGAATTATGACGCTTACGAAAAGAATTTCGGAATTGCTTCAAGCGCTGAATAAGGGCATCCCAGAAAGGGAAGCCTGTTTTCAGCTGGGTTTCCTTGCCGCAGTGAGCGGCGAACCCTTCTACCTTTTCGGCAGATCAGGCTCCGGCAAGAACCTCTTGGCAGAACGTCTTGCCAGCGCATTTAAGAACGCAAAGATTTTGAAAGTGGGAACCCGCCAGCAGGCCTTCCCCAACAACCTGAGCACTTTTGACGTTATCATTTTCCAGAACTTCAATCCCACGGATGAAGAAACCAAGGAAAATGTCAAGATTGCCCTTTCGGATCGTGGAAACGCCCCGCTGATCATTACCAGCGACCAGCGTCCGGAAGTGACCTTGAACCGCGCCGACATCGCAGACCGCGTCACCTTGAGCATCCCCCTGCCGGAAAGTCTCTCTCCGGCGGCATTGTGCGAGTTGCTGCAGAACCAGAGCAAGCTGGAAGATTTCCGCGTGCCCATGGGTATCGCCATCTCTCCCGAAGAGATCAAGACCTGGACTGCAGAAATCAAGAAGGTGACCTTGTCTGCCGATACCTTGGGCATCATCGGCAAGATGGCAGAACTCTGCGACAAGGAAGGTATTTACGTTTCTATCCGCAAGTGGATCGCCCTGACCAACATGGTAAAGGCGGTTGCTTTCTTTAACGAAAGAACGGAAACCAAGTTTACGGATGCCTTGTTCCTGGGCACCGCCATCTGGGGCAAGAACAGCTCTAACGCCACCATCGGTACCAACTTTAACGACATCGTGAAGGCGCAGATCATGAAGGAGATTCCTGACCTGCTGAAGGATCCTTACGATGCTGTCGCCCTCTACAAGAATGTGCATCGTCTGTTCCACAGCAGTTGCAATCTTTACGAGACGAAGGTTTTCAACAACGAGCCCTGCCTTTCCTACCGCGTGACGATCGCCGGCGAACCTACCCCGCTGTACGTTCCCCTGCGCTACATGGAAACCGACGAAGACTTCAACCCCTTCAACGAATTCCGCAAGGTGGAAACCCGCGTTCGCTGCAACTATCACGGCACCTCCAGCTGCACCATCTCCATCGATGCGGCAGTGAAGGGTATTGGCCTACGCAGTTCCTTCAACACCACAACCCCAAGTAACAAGTTCGAAGACTTCGCTACTTTGCCCAGCTACATCCTGAAGGAAAACGATCCGGAAATCTACCAGCAGAAGCAAGTCCAGCTGGAAGAATGCAAGGTGGAAGCCAAGGCCCAGATGGAAAGGCAGACCAAGAACATGCTGGCCCTGAAGGAACTGTTCCTGGCAAACAAGCAGGCTCGTGAAGATCTGTTCTGCAACAAGGAATTGTTCGACCAGATTCAGAACGAGATTCGAGCCATCTTCGACAGTGCCATTGCAGTTGCAAGCAAGCTGAAGGAGACCCTGGAACTGTATCCGCCTGCAAAGGAAGCAAATAAGCCGGCTGAAGCAGCTGCTAAACCGGACGCGGCCAAGGCTGAAGCACCCGCTGCAAAGGCAGACGCCGCCAAGTAGGCTTCCAGATAAAAACTCTTTACGAGAAACGAGCCCTCCGGAATGGAAGGCTCGTTTTTTTGAATAGCGGATGCCGAGTTTCCTCGACAAGACTTTAGGTTAGAAACGTCCCACAGTAAGGCCTGCGTAGAAGCCGGGCCAGATACGGCCTTCGTGACCCTTTGCGGAAACATCTTCGTGATAGTCCCCTCTAGGCTTCAGCGGCAGACTGTCGCCAAAGCCTTCGGTCAAGAGGTTGAGAGAGAGACCTCCCGTAAGGCCAATACCGCGGATGATTTCCCAGGTGGAACCGAAGCGCAGGCGATGGTGGAACGAGGCGTCAGCATCCTCTGCAGGAGTACCATAGCCACCCACCACTTTATCGGCCACATTCAGGAACATGTATTCCAGTTCGAAATGGGAGCCATACTTGCCGAAGTGAGTTCCAATGCCAAGGCCGGATTCCCAGACGTCATCGTAGCGACCGAAGAGGTGGCCTTTCTCGAAGTTTCTGGAGGATTCCCAGCTGATGTAATAGTAGGCCGTACCCAAGTCCACCTTGTAGGCAGTGCCACCCATTTCATTAAAGGTACCTGTCAGAGACCACACGCCATTACCGACGATATTGATGAGGCCGATAGGAGTCTTCTCGCATTCAGCACAGATGTTGATGACACCCCACTGACGGCCCTCCGCCTTATGGGCATAGTTGATGGCCCCCACCTGAGGGCCAAACAGTCCACCAGTCACGTTAATTGCAGAGACCTGAACATTTGCACCGCCGGCTACGTTAATGGCGCTAATCTGAACAGGAGTGTAACCTGCATAGTTGATGGCGCCAATCTGGACGGCACTTAAGGTATCTGCAGCCACATTGATGTTTCCAATTTGAACACCTTCAGACTTTCTTGCGGCAATGTTAAAAGGAGCAACCTGTACACCATCAAAACTTCTTGCGTAGTTCAAGGTAGATCCAACCTGGGCGCCTTCCATATGATCCTTAGCCACGTTCACAACGCTGGAAACCTGAATGCCGTGCATTTCCTTCTTGGCCACGTTTGCAATAAGGCTCAACTGACTTCCAATCATGTAGTCATCGGCGATGGAAGCAAAGACACCGATCTGCAAGCCCTTCCGAGGTTCCTTCTCGTGATCCACAGCGTTGAAGGTAGTGCGGAAGCTTGCATTATGATCCAGAGAGTCCAAAGAACACATGACGGGATCGCCAGCGGCGCAAGTTCTTTCGGACTTGATTTCACCGCGAGCCACCGTCTTCTCGGCCTTTACATCCTTAAACTGTGCGAGGGCAACGTTTTCAATCTTGCCGTTGGACAGCGTGATGTTTGCGGCCTTGTGAGCGGCGGAACGTTCCAGATGAAGTTCGTAATTACCCGCGGGAAGACCCAGGGACATGTTACGGCCGGCAGCCTTGTAAAGTTCCGCCACCAGGGAGCCCTTTTCATCGCGGATGAAGAGGCGGCCTTCCAGATATTCGTCGAAGGTAACGCCTGCACCCATGCTGCGCAAGTCGGTCATGACCACGTCGCCGGTACCAGCCAGATTCATATCGCGGCTAGGATGCTGGGCGCCGCCCATGGTGCTCTGAGTCTTCTGGAGAGTTTCGTTGAAGGCAAACTGATAGGCTTCAGAAAGAGTGACCTTCCCGTCACCGCTCAAGTCGCCAGCCCCGCGAAGGCCGCTGACCAGAGAGTGGGTAAAGAAGGAGCCTTTCAGCTTGTCGCTTTCCTGGCTGGATTCATCCTGGGTGCTGCTGGTAATGAAGGCGTATCCCTTCATATCGCTGCTCTGGTCCATCATGAAGGCAGGTACTGCCACACCGCCCTTAGCGCGGGTAATGGCGCCGGAACCGCAAGCATCGATGACCGCAATCTTCACGTCTGCAGAAAGCGCATCCACACGCTTGCGGAACTCAGACCAGGCATAAACTTCATTGCCCAGGCGCAGGCCCTTTTCGTCTGCGTGACCGCTGTAGTAGACCAGGATTTCTTCACGACCGTTCTTACCCTTGTTTGCAGAGATGATCTTGTCCAGATCGTCCATGCGGGAGTTTAAAAAACTAACGCTTGGTTCCTGAATCAAAATCAAATTCTGTTGTTTAACACCGCCCATGTCCTTCAGCACGTTGGCGAAAGACTTCGCATCGCTTTCCGCATAGCGCAGCATGGGGCGACCCTTGCCGCCGTTGTTAGCACTGATGGCAATGACATAGCGATCGATGGTATTATTTTCTGCAGCGTGAGAGGCGCTTGCAAGGCCCAGAAGAGCCAGCAGGGAAAATCCGCAGAGCGTCATAAACGTGTTGATCGCATTCCTAAACATTATACTCCCCCATTCTTACGAAGCGTTACAGTAACAGCCTTGAGGCCGTCCTGTTTCAAGATTTCATCCAGCTTGCCGGCATATACGGCGAACTCCTTCGCGGAAGTCAGCAGGAAGAATTTTTCAAAGTGCGGTGCATCGTCCAGCTTATAGGCGTAAGGCAGAGACACCATCTTTCCCGGCTCCAGGGCAACGGCTTCGTTGTCATTACCCAGGTGCACTGTCAAAGCACCGTTACCATCCATACTGAAAATCATGCCGTAGCATTTTTCCGGAACGGAGTAGCGGAGCTGAATTTCATCCCCTTCGGAAGCGGTGGACATGTCATCCATCTGAACAATTCCGCTTTCAGACTTTTTCCACACTTCCATGCGGGCGTCCAAACCCTTGATGCGAGTGTCGGAATCTACAGTGGCCATGGCCACATCCACGCCCGCATTTTGTGTAGTCACGGATTCCTGAATGACGTCAGACTTGCCACCCACAAATACCGCAGAGAAAATGCCCAGGGCAATTACCACCGCAGCCGCAATCTTCAGGATGTTGAAGCGGGCCACCGTCGCATGAATATCTGCGGTGCTTACGCCAGCATCACCATTCGCAGCATCCAGCTTGTCCAAGTCAAGAGCCAGATTCTCAAAGGGGTTCTCTGCCAGAATCTTTTCGTTCTGTTCCTTCAGGCTTGCCACGCGGGCTGCAAAAATTTCGTCGGATGCTTCACGTTCCTGAAGTTCCTTCATTTCTTTTTCGGGCAAAGCACCAATCAGGTACTGCTCCATCTTGTAGTCCGATACGGGACCAAAATTCTTGGAATTCATTACTTTACCTCCAGATTCTTGACCTTCTCCTGCAAAGTGCGGAGACGTTTACGGACACCGCTAACGGAAAGTCCAACAGCTTCTGCCGTTTCTTCTAAAGTCATGCCGTCGACGAAATGCAAAACGGCCATGGTGCGGGTGGATTCCGGCTCCTTGGCGAAAATCTTCGTGAGGATTCCGGCGGCTGCATAGGCATCCTGCTCGTCGTCGGCTACAGCAATCTGCAACAGCATTTCGCTGCAGTCCACATGGAGGCCGCGGCGTTTCTTGTCGCGAATACGATTCAGGCAAAGCCTGGTAGCCGTATTCCACAGAAGGCTGGACGGAGACGAAAGATCCAGGGTGTTCCGGTTGGTATAAATCCGTAAAAAGACGTTCTGCATCATATCGCTGGCTTCGGCTTCATCCTTCAGGAGAGCGAGGCAGCGACGCATCACCATGGGTGCGAAGGTCTCGTAAACCTTGGAAAAAGCCATTCTGTCTGCAATATCTTGCCTATTCATACCTGTAAAACACCACAGGGAAGTAAAAGTGTTACCCCAAATGTAGTTTTTTTGATTTTATATTTGTGCCCGTGAAAATGGGCATCAAGACATCTTCGGGTTCCTTGGCGGTGTGGCATCTTTTTGCCATTATCACCATTTTGTTCTGGGGCACAAGCTTCGTGAGCACCAAGGTGCTGATCAACCACGGTTTTTCCGCGGTGCAGATTTTCACCATCCGCTTCGCGGCAACTTATTTGATGCTGCTGGTAGTAGGGTTACGAAATATTCGCTTCCGCTCCAACAGCTGGAAAGATGAACTATTCTTCCTGCTAGGCGGCGTCACCGGCTGCACCATCTACTTCTGGTCGGAAAACACCGCCCTCACCATTTCACAGAGCAGCAACGTTTCCCTGATCGTATGCACCAACCCCCTGTTGATCATGCTGGTGGGCGTATTCCTCTTTAAGCGGGAGCAGTTGTGCAAACGACAAATCGCAGGTTCCTTCATCACCTTCCTTGGAATGATCCTGGTGGTCCTTAACGGGAAATTCGTGCTGAAACTCTCCCCCGTAGGCGACATGCTGGCCTTCGGCGCAGCCATTGCCTGGACCGTCTATTCCTACTCCACGGAATCGGTTCGGAGCAAGTATTCCACCCTATTCGCCATCCGAAAAATTTTCTTCTATGGATTTTTGACATCCCTTCCCATTTTCGCATTGGACTACTTCGGCCTTGGAACCGAAGGGAATTTCGTCGCACATCCTATTCCATGGGACGCCTTCAAGGAACCGGTGGTCATAGGCAACTTTTTATGCCTCTGCATTTTCAGCAACCTGTTTGGTTACCTGATCTGGAATAAAGTAATGGAAAGGTTGGGAACAGTTCTTGCTTCCAACTACATTTTCGCCCTCCCTCTCATTACCATCATTACGGCAGCCATCACCATCGGGGAACACATTTCCTCCGTAGCCATTGCAGGTGCCGCCGCCATTGTGACTGGCATGATCATGGCGGAATACAAGAAACGATAAACCGCGGGCTATGGCGCGGTCACCAAAACCTATTCCAACGAAGCTGCAGTACTCCTGTACAAGAAGCTGGGATTTGAGCCCCTGGAATATTGCCAATGGACTCTGGACCGTTAAGAAATTCGCACTAGAACCAGAATCCTATGGAGCCGTTGGCTGTCAAGAAGAAGTCATCAAAATCCAGACTGTTCAACACTGTTACGCCTAGGGACACTTTCCAGTGCTCGTTAAGCCACAGGGACGCACCGGCATACTGGCTAAGCACCCACGGATAGATTACAGGTATTCCAAATTCCGCAGAAATTCCGTCCTCATCCTTTATGTCAAAAAATTCCTGGAGATGCGGTTTATACAGATATGGAGAGTATGATAGGGCAAAGTTCTTCACAAAGTATGAGGCAAAAACTCCAAGGCCTGCCCGCCAGAAGGCCCCGTCATCTGTCTCGAAATGCCGTTCCTTGGTCCGTTCGGAACACCGTTCTTCCTTTGAATAAACGTACAGACATTCGTAATAGTCAACCGTCACGTCTCCAATTCCAAAAACTCCCAGTCCCAAGTCTACATAGCCGCCAAATTCAAAGGATTCCTTGTTGGCCCCGAAAATAAAGCGACCATAGGGCTCAGGATCAACCCCCGCAGAAAAACCATAGAACTCAGATGACTTTTTGGTAAGGCGCGTATAGCTTGCAGATAGAGGAAAACGATTTCTTTTATACTTGAAACTCTTGACTTTCGTTTCTTTTATAACGGTGAAATCATTATCGGAACCGCCGTACAAAGGGTCGTAATCGCTGAGTTTAAGTTCCGAATTCTTGACTCCGCTCACCTTCATCTCGGCAGACGTGGTATAATCAAAGCCAACGGAAAAACTGTTGATAGTGGAATTTTCAGGAATGGCCTTTCCTACACCGGCAAAATTCTCCGGCACCCCGATTTCAAAAGAGCCCTTGTTAACGATACCTTGTCTATAAACGGGAGTACCACACCCTACCAGCAGAACAATGAACAACATTGCCAAGGCTATATTGCAAATACGAAATTTCATGAGGACCTCTTTTGAAATATAAACAAAATCTCCCGCGATTGTACGTCGCGGGAGTTTTTTGCTCAGAGCTGGTTTCTTGATGCATCAGCACCCTTGAATCAATATTCTAAAATATGTCGGTTTGCCGTTTATCGCCAAGTCCCGGTCATCATCTCCTTTGCGAAATTTGATGATTTTGAATTGGTCTGGATTGAATCTGTGCAAGAATGTAATGGGAACCCCCATAATTCCCTTATAATCCATAGGAATATCCTGGGTTTTATTTACATTAATCGCGTTATAATTGTCAAAACGAGGATAGGCACTTTCGTTTCCACAATATTCCTTGGTCAAAGGAATAAATTCATGTCTTTGGGCATTGTCTAGATTCGTGAGCCACATACAATTGTTCGGAGATATAATTCTTTCTCCAGCCTCATTTATCTTAGTCTCTAGGCCATAAAGCTCATAATGATCGGGAACGATAAATCCCGAAATGCCTCGTCCCATATTCACACCCATCCAAACTTTATTTTCCTTGATGAGCGCAAAAACCTCCTTATAAGTAATCGCATTTATATTACTTATTATCAGAAATTTCTTGTTGAATTCATCTAGCTGAGAGACAAATTCTCTAAATAACGAAAAAGGAGGATTCGTAACAACAATGTCCGCTTTTTTCAGCAGTTCAATACTTTCCTTACTGCGAAAATCGCCATCGCCCTTGAAGAAAGATACATCCTTCTTAGCTGGATATTTTTTTTCTTTGCCAGTATATTCGTAGTAGAACGCAGACTCTGTTTTAGAAAATAAGTCTGGTTCATTCTTTTTGTAGCATGCGCAAATTAGCCTTTTCAAGCCAAGTTCTTCAAAATGCTCCACAAAGTATTTGTAGAAATTGCTGACTTTTACATCATCACAGTTACAGAAAACAGTTTTGTTCTTAAAATGTTTTTTGTAATATTGCAACTCTCTTTCGATATCCGAAAGCTGCGTATAAAACTCATCCTTTTTTTGTACCTTGGCATTATCTAAAAGGGAATGATTTACTTTACGAACCATACGAGCACCCTATTACGATTTTGTCAGTTGTTTGAACAAGTCTCTTCCTAGCATTTGCAAGGACGTTTTCGCAACATCCAGCATAACCTTAATCATATCCTTGATACTCCAGCGTTTTCCGTCTCCCTGGGTATAAAGAGATGCTGCATGGAGCATTACACAAGAATCGTCAACTTGGATAACCTTGTTCTTACATAGATTCTTGTTTATCGGCATACCATAGTTTGACGCCGTTAGGCGATCAATTCTATTGATAGCACCTGAATTACAAGCCAAAGTAACCATTCTCCCATCAGGCCTTTCAACCACAACATCTTTTGTCAAAAAATTGGAACCCTCCAAGAAAAGGACATAGGGGAAATAGGATTCCTTTAACATAAAATTTGCTATTTCTGAAATGTTTTTATGGGCTCGCTCGATGGCGTTCCCTGCATTCATTATATCCTGATCATTTTTTTTGCCAACCAACTTTCCTTGCTTGATATTTTCAATATCCTTACCCTGGCGTTTAGCCTCAGAAACTAAAACTATACGCCAGTTACCATTATCATCCTTAACCTCAATTATTCCACCATCCGGCTTGATACTTGAATCTTCAACAAAAAGAGTCTGTCCTAATTCAGGGTCAATTTGAGCTAGGGATTCATTTATTTCTTTCTTGGAAACGCTTTTCCTGTATCTAAAGACCAACTGCGGATAATCTTTTTCTAGAAGATCCTTGGCCAGAACGGAGAGGTCGGACACGTCCATGTCATGATACTTTGCCTCGTCCCCAAAAATACCCTTCGCTCCTTTGGATTCCTTATGCTGGCTAGTCAAACGTTTTGATTGATTCTTTTTTGCCATAGATTCGCCTTTTTCATAAATATACATTTTGTTTTTGACAGTAAAATGACAAAAAAAACAAGGCCTACTTTTTTGCAGGTCTTGTTCTTTATTTGATTTACAAATTACGAGATAAGGCTAGGCGGCTCCGCCGCGTTTTTTCTGGATTTTTTTCGCGGGAGAAGGCCGCCCTCACACCTGTTACACCTGTGCCAAAGCCTGTTCCAAATCGGCGATGATATCGTCAATGTTTTCGATACCTACGCTGAAGCGGATCAGGTCAGGAGCAACGCCTGCTTCGATGAGCTGTTCATCGGTGAGCTGGCGGTGAGTGTGGCTAGCCGGATGGAGCACGCAGCTACGGGCGTCGGCCACATGGGTCACGATGCAAACCAGCTTCAGGGCATCCATGAACTGGATGGACTTATCGCGGCCACCCTTGATACCGAAGGTGAGCACGCCACAGGGCAGGCCGCCCTTGAACTGCTTCTGGGCCAGAGCGTAGGAAGCGTTGTCTTCGAGACCGGCGTAGTCCACCCAGGCAACCTTCGGGTGGTTCTTCAGCCACTTGGCGGCGGCCAGAGCGTTTTCGCAATGACGGGGCATGCGGAGGAACAGAGTTTCCAGGCCAACATTCAGGAGGAATGCGTTCTGCGGGCTCTGAATGGAACCCAGGTCGCGCATGAGCTGCACAGTAGCCTTGGTGATGTAGCAGAGCTTGCCGAAAGCCTGAGTGTAACGAAGACCATGGTAAGAGGGATCCGGTTCGGTGAGGCCCTTGAACTTGTCGTGATGGGCTTCCCAGTCAAAGTTACCGCTGTCAACCACAGCGCCACCCACAGCCATGGCATGACCGTCCATGTACTTGGTGGTAGAGTGGGTCACGATATCCACACCGAATTCAAAAGGACGGCAAAGAATCGGGGTGGGGAAAGTGTTGTCCACGATCATGGGCACGCCATGCTTATGGGCGATATTGGAAAAGCGTTCCAGGTCAAGAATCTTGCCGGCGGGGTTTGCAACAGTTTCGCCGAAGACGCACTTGGTGTTGGGACGGAAAGCCTTCTCGATTTCTTCATCGGAAGCGTCCTGGTCGATAAAGGTGCATTCGATGCCCAGCTTCTTCATGGTAACGCTGAAGAGGTTGCTGGTACCGCCATAGATTGCGGAAGTGGAAATGAAGTGGTCGCCAGCTTCGCAGATGTTGAATACTGCGTAGAAATTTGCAGCCTGACCGGAGGAAGTAAGCATGGCACCTACGCCACCTTCCAGCTGGGCGATCTTGCTAGCAACAGCGTCGTTGGTGGGGTTCTGCAGGCGGGTGTAGAAGTAGCCGGATTCCTTCAGGTCGAACAGGTCTGCCATCTGGGCGGAAGTGTCGTACTTGAAAGTGGTGCTCTGGTAGATGGGGAGCACGCGGGGTTCGCCCTTCTTGGGGGTCCAACCAGCCTGAACGCACAAAGTTTCGAGATTTGCCATTTTTGTTTCCTCTTATTTAAACCGTTAGATCCCCGGTCAAGCCGGGGATGACATTCTTTGCGACCATGTCGCGGATTTAACAGCTTAAATATAGTTAGTTCCTATAGCTAGCACAATAAATTACTGAATTATACTCCCTGCGGAATATAAAAGAGACTCTTGCTAGGGGTAAAATTTATCGTTAGTAATAGTTTAAAGTTATTACTAACTACGGCGGCGATCCACTTGGGTGTTCTTGGCGTAATAGGCCTTCTTATCCTCGTACATGCGGGAATCGATTTCGTTCAGAAATTCATCCACGGAGATGGCGTCAAGATTCAGTTTGCAAAAGCCCATGGATACGGACAACTTGTAGGAAGCGCCGGAGTTTTTATTGAATTCCTGGAATCCATCGCGAATGTTGGACATGCAGGTAGAAATGTCAATGTCATCCTGGCTGTTGATCATGATGATGAATTCATCCCCCGCATAGCGAATCACGATGCCCAGGTCTTCAACACCACGGCGGAAAATCTCTGCCGCCGAAATCAGGGCCTGGTCACCGACGGAATGACCTTGGGTATCATTGATGGCCTTGAAGCCATTCAGGTCAAGCATAATGCCGGTCATGTTCAAGCGCTTTCTCACCACCTTCTTCAGGATGGAATCTAGATAGGCGCGGTTGTAAAGACCTGTTAGAGAATCCCTGTAGATTCGTTCTGTAAACTGGCGAGAACGCCGGCCAAGGCAACTGCCAAGCAGGCGGAATTCACGGACACGCCATAAACAAGAGACTGGATGGTGCCTCCTGCCGTAAGGGGAATGATGTAAACCCAGAGGGGAAAGAACTTTAGATTGCCACCGCGGATACGGGCCTTCACGTAAAGAATGATGGTATCCGTAAAGAGGGTGTAATTGCCAACAGCATACACGAAGAACAGGGCGCGACGTTCATAGACGTTCGCTTCCGTCATCTCAAATACGATGGGATGGAACAAGTTGATCAAAAGCAGAATTCCCGCAACGGACTGGGCGAAAATCAGGAGGCCCCGCTGGAACTTGGGGACGCCGCCATTCAGGTGATAGCAGAAGAACACCACCCAGCTAACAGCCGCCGCAATCTGGCCAAAGTAAATCCAGGAATTTCCGGCGTAAAGAAAAATCCGCAGGAAGGTTCCAGAGGCACCGTCAAAGGCGTAAGTCAAAGGGTCCATCAGGCAGTTGATGAACGTGAAGAGCATAGCGCACTTCAAGGCCTTGTTTTCTGCAGTGCTATCACGGAAACGCCAGAAGTTTCCAGACAGCAAAACCAGCAGCAACAAAATGCCCAACAGGTTGGACACGACAATGCAGGTCAGATTAAAGGAGGCGATATTTTCCATACGTCCAAGACTTCGAGATTCCGTTAAGGCCTTTCCAGGAATTCCTTCAAGGCGGACAGATTACGTTCACCATCACGAAGGCCCATCTTGTACAGTTCCACCAGCTTATTGGTGTCCTTTTCCAGACGGGAAATCTGGAAGGGCTCGCTGGGGCGGAACACGAAGGACTTGCCGGCGGCTTCATACTCTTTCAGCCTGGCGGTAGCTTCGTTATAACGGATATGTCGGGTGGCCGCAGCCTCCACGAACTTGGGATACTTGCGGTAGACAATCTTGAACAGCGGAATCATGGGGTTGGGCTTTTTCACATAGCCATCCTGTTGCGTCAAGATGACCACCTGCTTTTTAAAGCCCTGGCGTTCCATAAACTGAAAGGGAATGCTATCGGCAACGCCTCCATCCAGAAGTTTCTTCCCGCGGAGTTCGACGATCTTACTCATGAGGGGAAGCGAGGCCGACGCACGTACACACTCCAGGCCATCGCCCGTGTCCACTTCCTGCGTCAAGAGGTACTCGCCCTCGCCGGTTTCGACGTTGGTGGCCACGCAATAGAAGGGAGAAATCTTGGCGTTCTCCTCGAACTTGGCGTAGTCAAAAGGATCCAGTTCCCGAGGGATAGTGACGTAGCAGAATTCCCGAGGGAAGAAGTCTCCCGTTTTTAGCAACCACTTGAAGCCGCGATAGCGGGGATCCTTCGAGTGGATTGTGTCAATCCGGAGATTGCGTTCACGCTGTTCCGAAAGGAAACTGCAAATGTGGGTAGCGCCTGCAGAAGTCCCGGCGTAACCGCCAAACTTGAGGCCCGCATCGTGAAGTGCATCCAAAACACCGCCGGAATAGGCACCACGCATGCCGCCACCTTCCAGGACTAACGCAATGTCCTTATACACAGCCGCTCTCCAGCCAGACGTAATCCTTCGGGTGGTCCACGAACTTCTCGGGATTCAGCTTGTGCTTGGCGAAAAATTCTTCACGAGTCATCCAGACGAAATCATCTACTTCGCCGGGCTGGGGCACCAGGGAATTGGCCTCTTCATCAGACAGGACAATCTTGTAGGTGTCATAATACTCGTTGTCCAGATAGGCGCCGCCGTTCAACACGCTCTCATGTCCGGACTCGAAAAGATATTCCAGATCTTCGGGACGCTTGGTGACGCCCAGCTCTTCCCGCAGTTCACGGACAGCAGCGTTACGGCTTGTATCGCCGGCGGAAATGTGGCCAGCGCAGCTCGTATCCAGAAGCCCCGGGTTGTTTTCCTTGACCTTCGCACGCAACTGGAACAGAATGCGTCCAGCCTTATCGAAAGCCCAGATATGAACGGTTCTGTGCCACAGGCCCTTTGCGTGAACCTCAGTGCGACCGCGGGCGTAACCTGCAAAAGTTCCGTCCGGATTCAAGACATCAATTTGCTCTTCCATCCAGAATATCCTTCAGCACCTTCAAGAAGTTGCTGTACTGCTGAATCAGTTCATTATGATTCTTGGTCACAAACTCGTAACGACCTTCCTTGCAGGCAAATTCCATAGACTTTGCCAAGCTGGATAAGTCCACTGCACCGATCGTCAGGGAGGTGCTCTTCAGGGCGTGAACCATGACGCGATAGTTTTCAAAGTCACCTTTTTCCATGGCGTCGTTCAAGGGATCAATCTTCACGTCATTGCAGAATTCCTGCAGCATTTCCTCATAGAAATCTTCATCGTTCATGCAATAGCCAAGACCAATAGAAATATCAGCAAAGCCAGATGCGCCCAAAGCCTTTAAGCGGCTGGAGCCCACCCCGTTTGAACTAGAGGCGGTTTCAGGCGCTTTCGGAGTATCCAGCACCTGCGTACGAATTACATCCCTCTGGTTCGTAACGGCACTGGTAATCGGTTTCACCGCAGCGTGCGACACTTCATGATCGTCCAGCATTTCGTCTTCCGTCTTCTGGGGAGGAGCGGCTCGTTCTACCAGGCTCACGGGCAAATACTTCAAAAGCATTGCCAACAGGGATTCCTCACGGACAGGCTTGGTCAAGTAATCCGTAAAGCCTTCCTTCAGGTAAGTATCCTTCGCACCTACGATTGCATTTGCGGTCAACATGACCACAGGTGTTTTCACGTTGGGATTTTCAGACAAAGCCTTCATCACGGCAAGAGTTTCAATGCCATCCATGACAGGCATCATGTGGTCCAGGAAAATCACATCGTAACGAGTACGCTTGATCTTTTCCAGAGCTTCCATACCATTGTCCGCGGTATCAATCTTGATTTCAGTTTCCTTCAGGAGACCAATCATCACGCGCAAATTCATGGGCACATCGTCCACCACCAGGATATGGGCGGAAGGTGCATGGAATCGGTTGACAGGTTCCGTAGAGATATCCACAGATTCCTTATAGCGAGAGCCGAAGTCGCCAATGGGAATTTCCTTCTTGACCTTCTGGGGAATGACTACGGTAAACGTGGAGCCCACGCCGTACTCGCTTTCCACCGTAATGGAACCATCCATCAACTCCACCAGATGCTTTGTCAAGTTCAGGCCCAGGCCCGTGCCTTCCACGCTGCGATTCTTTTCCATATCCAGTCGCTGGAAGCTATTGAAGAGTTTTCCCTTATCCTCTTCACGAATACCCATGCCAGTATCCTTAACGGAAATCACCAGGTTAATCAAACTCTGATCGGAAACCGCCGTAGGGCCCTGACCACCGATTCTCTGGAAATCCATACTGAATACAATGCCACCCTGGCCGGTGTACTTCACCGCATTGGAAAGCAAATTGTTAATCACCTGACGGATACGAACTTCATCGCCAAAGAGTGCTGCAGGAATCGTGGGGTCCACCTTCATTTCCAACTTCAGGGATTTATCCCTAGCACGCATGGCCACCATGTTGTAGCTATCATTCAGGATAGAGAACAAGTTGTATTCCACCGGCACGATTTCCATCTTACCAGACTCGATCTTGGAAATGTCCAGCACGTCGTTAATGAGGGACAGCAAGGTATTGCCAGCACTCTGGATATTCTGTGCATATTCCTTGAGTTGCGGGTCCTTACATTCCTTCAGGAGCATGGTATCCATACCGAGAATGCCGTTAATGGGCGTACGGATTTCATGACTCATGTTGGCAAGGAACTGGCTCTTTGCTGTACTAGCCTTTTCTGCCAGGTACTTGGCATGGCGCAGTTCATCGCTTTCCTTGGCCTTGCGTTCAGACACGAAGATGTATCCAAAACCAATGATGAAAAGAATCAGAAGCAAGCCAAACACCCATATGATGAGGGCGGTAATATTCTCTACCCCTTGGGCAGCCACATCTTCGGGAACCATGCCCACTAAAGAAAGGCCCGGCAGCTCCAAGTCTGCCATAAAGAAGAAGTAAGCCTTGCCTTCGACATTTTCACGAACAGCGGCCGCCACGGAAATGTTCAGCAAGTTCTTTAACTTTCCGCGAATCTCAGAGAAGTTATCCCCCTGCCAAACAGGATTTTCGGCCAGTTCCTTATTGTCGGAACCAATCACCACTTCACTGTATTCATCGCGAATAGAAGTATAGCAGCGACCTCCATAGCAGTCGGAACTAAAATGCTTTTGCGCATTGACTTCATCATAGAGCTTATAAAGAACGTAACGCACGTTGCGTTTACGATAAATAGGCGTACTGAGCAGGAAGCCCTTGCCCTTGCAATAACTGGCTGCAGGATTACCACGGAAGGATCGTGTAATTCCGGAGAAGTCCTTGGAGGTCACCTGGACTGCAGTATCGCCGCTCACCAACTTTCCGTCCAAAGCCAGAATACCAAAGGAGACGCCTTCTTCCTTACCCATGTAAGCATCCAGAACCTTGGTTACATAGGCATTGTCCCTTTCCACCTCATAAGAAATTCCATTGAGGGATTTCAACTGGACAGAAATCTTCTCGTTGACCAGATTCGCCATGGTCGTGGCCTGGGCGCTTACCTGGCTGGAAACGTAATCTACAAAGAGGGCTCGCAGCTTATCCTGAAGTAAGAAGCCCACGGAGCACAGGATGGCTGTAAAGAAAGCCATCCAGACAAACAGTTTATTTCTGCTACTACTTTTCATAGATTGTCACTCCATCTACGAACCAGCTCATATCATCCCTCAGAATCAAGTCACTGATGACTTCATTCTTGTCACAACGCTTCTTGTGGCGATTGTCATAGATGGGACCTGCAAAGACGTCCATCCCGTTCTTCAAGGATTCCAGAATTTCTTCCACCACCTTCCTGGAAGAATCGCTTACCGCACTGGAATAGAACTGAATTTCAATAGCATCCTTATCCGCACCCACCCAATAGTTATTCACGCTATGCTTTTTCTGCAGGAAGTCCTGAACAATTTCCTTATAGACCTTGGCCCAGTTCGTCACCGTGGAGGCAAGAACATTAGGAGAATAGGGAGAAGTCTTCAGGCTATAAGCCACAGACATAACGCCCAAGGCTTCGGATTCTTCAAGAACATTCAAACGATTCTGCTGGTAACCTAAAACATCTACACCAGCACCCTTTACCAGCTTGTCGACGTTTTCACGTTCCACGACGCCATCATCCCAGGAATTGGTCCATGCCACATAAACCTTGGCCTTGGGATTCACTCGGCGGGCACCTAAAGTGAAGGCGTTGATTCCGCGATTGACTTCACTATTGTTCATAGCAGCAACGTAACCCAACTTATCCGTCTTGGTATTCAATCCAGCAATCACCCCCGCCAGATAGCGAGCCTGGTAGGCGCGGGAAGAATAAGCGACGAAATTGGGAATATCCAATTCACCGGAAATGCCATAGAAGGAGATATCCTGATGGACTCTCATATCTTCTTCAATCTCTGCGGGAAAGTTGAAACTGCCCAGAATAATCATCTTGGCACCAGCGGCAATCAAGCGCTTTGTGGCAGCAGCAATCTGGCCGGAGCCTTCCTTCACGTTTTCCTCGACGAGGAGTTCAACGCCCAGTTCATCAGAAACCGACTTGACACTCTTGTAATGGTCCCCATTCCAGCCTTCTTCCGTAATGGCGCCCGGCAGAATCAAACCAATCACATTGTTTTCGACTTCTTCTTTCTTTCCCTCAAAGCCATTCACCATATTGAAAATGACCACCAGCAAGGCAACCATTACAACAGCAACAGCGAATTTAATTCTCTTACTCATTTACAACACCCTTCACATACCAATCAAAATGGTTCAGCATGTCTTCATCCGTCATGCTTTCTCCAGCCTCAACGCGAACGTTTCCTTCCGTGTCATAGACCGGACCATAGAATACATCAAAAACACCATCGGCAATTTTCTGCTTTTCCGATTCCACCATGGCCTTCACAGAGCTAGGCACAGAAGCGGTCATGGGAGAAAGCTCAATCATGCCAGACTCAGCACCCAGCCAATACGAACGGCTTGTGAACTTATTCTGGAGTACTTCCAGAAGGCGGGGCTCGTAGAAATTTTCCCAACGCCAAACAGGCGCCGTCAAGAAACGCTTAGGATAGCGTTCCTGATTATCCAAGTTGTAACCGATAATCCAGACGTCCCTCTTTTCCGCAATTTCATATGGGGCAAGGGCATCCGTATGCACGGTCAACACGTCCACATCATGGTTGTTCAACAGCTTGTTGGTTGCTTCCGTCGCAGTAGAATCGCTGACCCAGGAATGAGTCCAGCTGACAAAAACCTTAGCCTCGGGATTCACTTTCTGAACCCCCATGGCAAAGGCGTTAATACCGCGATTCACCTCAGAGATGGGGAAAGCGGCCACATAGCCAACTTCGTTGGTTTTGGTCATCATGCCAGCCACCAGGCCAGACAGGTAACGCATCTGATAAATTCGTCCAAAGTAGGTTGACAAATTATGGGCGGTCTGGATACCAGTTGCATGGAAGAACTTTACTTCCGGATGCCTAGCGGCCACATTCAGTTCCTGTTCGCCATAGCCAAAGGAATTGCAGATAACCACCTTGGCACCCTTGGCAATTTCCGCTTCTATAATGGGCTCCAATTCCGGACCGAAGGGCGCGTGTTCAAGATAGGCAACTTCCAGGTTCAAGGACTTGGCCACCTTCTCCATGGCTTCCACATGAGATTCGCCCCAGCTATGGTCATTGCGGTCACCATTCATGATTACCGCCACTCGGGTCTTCTGCAAGGTCACATCCGTTTCCTTCTTATTCACCTGAATATAGAAGATGCCGATTACAATAGCGATTACAATCGCAAGCGTAATTAAAGCAAACTGTTTCATTAAGCCCCCATCACCTTTTTAATATTCGAGACCAGAGATTCGTAATCCTTCATGACGCGCTGGTGATTTTCCTTGACAAAGTCAAAGTCGCTGTCCTTGCAGGCGAACTCCAGAGACTTGGCGTCCTTGGATAGTTCCTCGGCGCCAATGGTCAGGGAAGTACTCTTCAACGCATGAACCAGAATCTGGTAATTCTTCCAGTCATCCTTCTGGAAGGCACTTTCAATTTCCGGAAGTTTAAAGCCGTCCGTATATTCCTGGAGCATTTCCTTGTAGAATTCTTCGTCGTTGGCGCAATACAAAACGCCCATTCTGACATTGATGAACTTGCCCAGTTCCGTCAGGGGATCCACTGCAGTTTCCACCGGAGCTGTTGCGGGCTCCACCGGAGCCTCAACGGATTCCTGAGCCGGAGTTTCTTGAGCAACCGGAATAACAGGCGTTTCAACGGCGGGTTCCGTAACCTTCTCGATTTTCCCAGCAGGCTTGGAAGCGCTTGGAATTTTTCCATCCACCCCGACCAAATCGTCTGCAGTCAGGATCAATCCTTCCGGCAGGTAGCGCTTGAGCATACGGAGCAAGTCCCATTCCTTCACCGGCTTGGAGAGGTAATCCACAAAGCCAGACTTCAGGTAAGATTCCTTTGCACCCACAATGGCGTTGGCGGTCAGCATGACCACAGGAGTTTTCCTGTTGGGCGTATCCAGAACCTTCATACGTTCATAGGTTTCTAGACCGTCCATCACAGGCATCATGTGATCCAGGAAGATAATATCGTAACGCTTTTCCTTCACCAGTTCCAAACACTGGGCGCCATTCATTGCGGTGTCAATCTTTACCTTGGTATCCTTCAGAAGGCCGCGGAATACCTTCAGGTTCAAGGCCACGTCATCCACCACCAACACGCGGGCGTTAGGTGCAAACAAGGTTTCTGTAGGCAGGTTGCTGGTTGTTGCAGCCTGCTTGTACTTGCTGGCAAAATCACCCATGGGTTCCATGTTCAGCACCAGCTGCGGGATGGACACAATAAAGGTGGAACCTTCCCCGTAATGGCTTCGAACAGAAATGTCACCGCCATTCATCAGAACCAGCTGCTTCGTCAAATTCAAGCCCAGGCCAGTACCTTCGATATTGCGATTCTTCTTCTGGTCCACTCGCTGGAAGGCGCCGAAGATGGCGTCCATATCCTCGGGATGAATGCCAATGCCAGAATCCTTCACGACGATTTTCAGCATGACAGAATTTTCCACCTTCAGGGGATCTCTGTTCGGGATGGAATCATAGCCGACGGACAGGCTGATTTCGCCAAACTCCGTATACTTCACGGCGTTGGAAAGCAGGTTGTTAATAATCTGGCGGATACGAACTTCATCGCCCCACAAGCCGGAGGGAATATCCGGATCGCATTCCACCGTGAATCGCAGGTTCTTTGCGGTTGCCTTGGGAGAGTTAATGTTAAAGCAGTCCGACAGAACATTGAACAAGTCGTATTCCGTAGGAGTCAAGGTCATCTTGCCGGATTCAATTTTGGAAATATCCAGAATGTCGTTAATAATGGACAGAAGGGTCTGACCCGCGCTCTGGATGTTAGAAGCATATTCCTTCAGGCTCTCGTCGTGGACTTCCTTCAACACGATTGCATTCATGCCCAGGATTCCGTTAATCGGTGTACGGATTTCATGGCTCATGTTGGCAAGGAAGATGGACTTTGCACGATTGGAACGGAGGGTCTTGATACGGTTAATGAAGCTGTTCGTACAGAAGATACCGATCACGATAAACAGCAATACGGACACCATGATATTGCGGACAAGAATCCAGCGAGCACGTTCAAAGAGGACCGTCTCGTCAGAAAGTTTCACCACGCGCCAGTTATCAAACACAATGTCGGAGAAGACCATATAGTTCTTCCCCTTGAAGGAAAACTCAAAGTCATCCCCGTTGGCCAGGAGCACCTTACGGGCAAGTTCCTCATGAGGCGTTCCCCAGAATTCTGCATTCAGGAAATTCTTACCGCGTAAGGAATCGTTGGAGTGTCCCACCACAAGACCGTTTACATCAATAACCATCCAGTCGCCATCGCTTCCATTGCGGACTCTGCCCAAAGTTTCAAAAACTTCGCTCATGTCAATATCGATGGAAAGAACGCTCTGGCGGTCAGACAGGCGCTTGGACAGGGAAACCGCATACTTGTGGGTACGAGTATCATCGTAAGGAGAAACAAGGGCAATGCCACCGCGAGACTTGAACGCTTCCTGATACCAGGGACGCTTATAGGGATTGTAACCCTCGGGCGGAACCCAGCCCAAGCCATCCATGTATTCGCCCTTGATAAAGCCATACAGGCCGGAGAACAAGGAGTCCGTTCCCTCGATGTAGCTTTGGGATACATAGTAAAGAAGGGACTTGATAGATTCCTGAGAAGATTCCTGCTTCAGCTCATATTCCATGAGGATGGCAGCAACGTCCAGCAGTTCCTTCTTCTTCAGGAGGAAATTATTCAGGGCAACGCCATCCTTCTGGATGGAGTTCTGACCGATGCGAACAGCGTCTTCCTTCGCCAGTCTCGAAAAAGAGTTGAATGTAAACCAGGTAACAGAAGCAAGGCATACCACCGTCACCACTAGGATGGCCAGGTATTGAAACCAAAAACGTCTTTCGCTGTTATTCTTTTCCTTCTTCATATGCAATCTCAGGAAATAGCCTCTTTCAGCAATTGAAGGATACGCCCATACTTTTCCATCAACGGAGCGTGATTCTTTTTGACAAATTCCACATCATTACTTGCAGAAGCCATCTCCAACGCCTTTGCCGAAGCAGAAAGTTCAGCAAGACCGATCGTCAACGAAGTACTCTTCAAAGCATGTACCGTAATTCTATAGTTCGCCAAATCATTAGCGGCAAACAGTCTTTCCAGATCCGCCATCTTGTTACCATTGCAGAACTCTTCCACCATTTCCAGGTAGAATTCTTCATCGTTCATGCACAGTTCAAGACCCGCCTTGGCATCAATATCCGGCAGGGCATTCAGCTTTTCAAAAGCGGTACTGCCGCCGGCTGCAACATTGGCTTCCACCTTCTGGATTTTCTCTTCCATCTTTTCGGCAGCGACCGGAGCAACAACGGACTCCGCAACCGGTTCCGCAGGTGATTCTGTAACCACCACGGCTTCCTGGGGCAGATACTTCTTCAAAGACGCGATCAAGTCCGCTTCACGAACCGGCTTGGAAAGATAATCGGAGAAACCTTCCTTCAGGTAGAATTCCTTGGCGCCAATCACGGCATTGGCCGTAAGCATGATGATAGGAGTATTCCTGTTCAGGTTATTAGGCAACAGACGCATGAGGCGCATGGTCTCGATACCATCCATCTCGGGCATCATGTGGTCCAGATAAATCATGTCATAACGATTGCGCTGGATCAAGTCCAAAGCAAGCTTTCCGCTATTGACCGTATCCACCTTGATCTTGGTTTCCTTCAGGAGGCCTTCCACCACCTTCAGGTTCATCTTCACGTCGTCCACCACCAGAATATGGCGGCCAGGAGCCATGAACACCTTCTTCTGAGTTTCCGTTCTAGCGATAGATGCACGATACTTTTCCGCGAAGTCACCCATGGGGTCGGTATTCTTCACAATCTGCGGAATCGTGACAGAGAAGACGGAACCCTTGCCATATTCACTGGACGCCTCGATGAAACCATCCATCATTTCCACCAGCTTCTTGGTCAGGTTCAAGCCAAGTCCCGTACCTTCCACCGTACGGTTGCGGTTCTCGTCGATACGCTGGAACATCTGGAACAGCTTGGACAAGTCTTCCCTACGGATACCCATACCGGAGTCACTTACCACGACCTTCAGGTAAACTCGAGAGCCATTTTCACAGACCGTTTCCCCTCCGGCCAGTTCGTAATCCACAGACAGCTTGATAAAGCCCTTCTCCGTATACTTCACCGCATTGGAGAGCAGGTTGTTAATAATCTGGCGCACGCGGACTTCATCACCCCACAGCCCAGACGGCAGGTTGGGATTTACGTCCAGCTTAAAATTCAATTCCTTGTCTTCCGCTCTAGAGGCCACCAAGTTATAGCAGTCATTCAATACGGAGAACAGTTCATAATCCGCAGGCTGCAGTTCCATCTTGCCGGACTCAATCTTGGAAATATCCAGAATAGAGTTGATGATGGAAAGCAGGGTGTGACCTGCGCTATGGATATTCATGGCATATTCTTTCTGGCTGTCGTCCTTGCAGTCCTTCAACAGCATGGCGTTCATACCCAGAATGCCGTTAATGGGCGTACGGATTTCATGGCTCATGTTAGCCAGGAATTCAGACTTGGCACGGCTAGCCACCTTCAAGTCTTCCATGGTCTCGCGGAGTTTCTTCTCCTGATCCATCAGCAGTCGGCTCTGCTTTTCGTACACATAGTTCTGGTACTTAAAGATAGCGCCGAAAATTGCAGACACAATAGCCAGGGACAGAATGACATTTTCCATCCAGAAGCCTTCCGGCATTACGGAAACAAACTCGGGATGGCCATCCAGCAGGAAAATACAGACACAGAGGGCGGTAATTCCCAAGCCGTAAACCACAAAACTCAAGGCGCCACGCAGGGTAATGAAGGCAAAGATCAATCCCAGCACGAACCATAGGATGACTCCACTATGGAGCCCACCCAGTTTGCAGAAAATAATGGGAAAGAAAATCAGGTTTGCAGAACAGGTAACAATGGTACCCGAAAGCTGGGGACGTTTCTTTACGGAGAAGAAAATGCCAAGGCTCACAAAAGCAAGCAAGCCAAGAATCACCGCAGCAGCGCCAATGCCATCGATAATCAACAAGAGGACTGTAATAAGCAGGCCCCCAATGAGAACCGCCCACAGCATCAAGTTCAACATTCGAGTCTGAATGTCAATATCGTCAGCAAAGAAAATTCGGATGAACTTTTTAAACAGAGACTGTTTAGAAGGTTCCATAGTTGCCCTCGTCTCTCATGGAATAATTCTTGTCATCGTCGATCATGTCCAGCATATTGTCCGCGATCTGGGGATCAAACTGCAGGCCCTTGCCCTTCTCGATTTCACCGCGGACCACTTCCTGGGGAAGAGCGCTACGGTAGCTTCGGCGAGAGGTCATGGCGTCATAAGCATCCGCCACTGCAATGATTCGAGCGATTTCAGGAATTTCCGTTCCCTTCAGGCCATCGGGGTAGCCGCGGCCATCGTAACGTTCATGGTGCCAGTGAGCACCAATTTCCATGTTGGGCATTTCGGAAATGTTCTTCAAAATTTCAGCACCAATTCCCGGATGGGTCTTGATGGTATTGTATTCATCATCCGTCAGCTTGCTAGTCTTATTGATGATCGCATCGGGAATACCGATCTTACCAATATCATGAAGCATGGCGATGAAGTAAATCTCTTCCAGTTCCTGGGGAGTCTTGCCCATGCGTCGTCCAAGTTCACGGGAATACTTGGCCACACGAATGGAGTGACCGTTGGTGTACTTGTCCTTAGCATCGATGGTGCTTGCCAAAGTCGTCACCACCTGGAGAGAAAGGTTCGTTACCTTGCGGCGGCTTTCGGAAAGTTCCGCAGTCTGCTTTTCCACTTCATCCTGAAGGGAAGACTGAAGTCTCTTCAGGTCCAGAATGCGGTTCAGGCGATGGAGCACCACGTCCGCGATGAAAGGTTTCTGGATGTAGTCCAGGGCGCCAGCCTTGAACACCTGAATTTCCGTTTCGCGGTCATTGTCTGCCGTAAGGAACACTACCGGCAGGTCTTCGAACTGAGGAATCTTTCTGATTTCAGCAAGGAGTTCATAGCCGTTCATTTCCGGCATATGGAGGTCCAACAGGGCAAGGTGTGGCATAAAGCCGCTAATGGTCGCAAGAGCTTCACTACCGGAGGAGACGCAGGAGATTTCGTAGTGATCGCCCAGCATACGCTTGGCAAAGCGCAGGTTCATGGAGTCATCGTCCACCACCAGGATGCGCTGCTTTTCGCTAGCACGGAGAACCTTGGATATTCGGGAAACCAGTTCCACAGGCAGCACAGGCTTCTGCACGAAATCAGAAGCACCCAGGCGAGTGGCTTCCTGCTTGTAAAATTCCACCATCATCACCGTCAGGAAGATGACCTTCACGTCCTTCAGCTGCTGATCGGCACGAATAGCTTCCAATGTCTCGATGCCGCTCATGCCGGGCATTTCAATATCCAGAAGAACTAGGTCTATTCCACCCTGACGAAGAATTTCCAGGGCCTTTTCCCCAGAATCAGCAGTAACGACCTTATAGCCGTTTTCCTGAACAATCAGTTCAGTCATCTTTAAGGACATGTTGTCATCGTCTACAACCAGGATGGTCTTTCCACCGTTGCTCATTTTCTATTCTCCATACGTTTTACAAGCATAATATAAGTTTTTTGATACATTTCCCTATTTTTACAAACCGGCGAATTCCCCATATTTTCGCCATATTTAGGCGTTTGCCCCCGCCGTCCATAAGTTTTATATTTAGACCATGATGTTTAACGATTCCGAAATTGTAAAACTGCTGAAAAATGCCGAAAACGAGGGCGTTTTCAACAAGGCCGTAGCCGGATTTATCCTCCCCGACGGCACAAAAAAGCTTGTAACCCTGAACACCCCCGAGAATACGGTGTTCGATATCGCAAGCCTTACGAAAGTATGCCCCACGTCCACGCTGGCCCTCCGTTATATCCTGGAGGGGAAACTTTCCGTAGACAGCAAGGTCGTGGACTTCATTCCCGAATTACAGACAAACTATCGTGACGACATCCGCATTTTTCACCTGCTGACTCACAGCCTGGACTATCGCGTTCCCATGAAGACCTTGCGCACGCTACCGCCGGAGGGAATTCTCAACGCGCTGTACACGTACCAGTTTGAAAAAGCCCCCGGGGACGCATTCAATTACGGCAATCCCGCCAGCGTGTTGCTGGGCATGATCCTGGACCGAATTACCGGAATGACACTGCAGGAACAAGGCCGCCAGTATTTTTTTGACCCGCTGGGCATGAACCGCTCCGGCTGGGACCCGCTGACTAGGGACTTCAATAGGATTCCCAAAGAGGAAATCTCCCCGACGGAAATGTGCGCCTTTAGAAATCGCGAAATCCAGGGGGAAATTCACGACGAAAGCGCCTGGGTATTACGCCAGCTATTTCCGGTAGGCAGCGCAGGCATGTTCAGCTGCGTTCCCGACCTGTTGAAGTTCGTCCAGATGATGCTCAATGATGGCGTGTCCAGCGAGGGCATCCGCGTCGCCCCTGCAGGAATCCTGCAGTTGGCCAGCACCAACGCCTTTATGAATCCCGCCTATGGGAGCTGTCCCGCCGGTGCCGCCGGCGACTGCACCGCTCTTGGCTGGGAACTGAACGCCCCGAAATTTATGGGAACAAAAATCTCTCCCCGCACATTTGGAAAGACGGGCTTTACCGGGGCAAGCATCGTCGCCGACCCCGACCGCGGCGCCGCCGTAGTACTGCTCAGCAACTTCACCTACCCCCATCGGGAAGCAAACGCAGACCGCATCCACGCCTTCCGCGCCTTACTAGCAGATACATTCTTCGGGGAAATAGGATAATTCACGAATTCCACTTTGAGGAGGCGCTTCAGCGCCCCTCAAACAAAAAAGAAGCCGCCAAACAAACTTCGTTTGTGAAGGCGGCTTCTTTTTTAGGGGTTCCAAGGGGGTGCAACCCCCTTGCATCATAATAAGAATTAACGGCCAGCGTTCTTCTTCATCATTTCGCGGCGCTGTTCTTCGGCCATGAGGCGAGCCATTTCAAGACGGCTGTCTTCACGTTCCTTGCGCTTGGTTTCTTCCTTACAGTTCACGCACTTGGTAGCAGTAGGCACTGCCATCAGGCGGGGCTTGGGAATGAGTTCACCGCAAACCTTGCAAACACCGAAAGTACCCTTCTTGATACGCTTCAGGGCTTCTTCCAGATACACCAGGTACTTACCTTCACGAGCAGCCAGGGAGAAGTTGGTTTCCAGGGCGTTATAGTCGGTTGCCAGGTCAGCGCTATTGGATTCGCCACCGTCACCAGCCTGCACCTGGCTCTTGAAAGTTTCAGCCTTTTCATTTTCGCTCTGGGCGTTCACCAGTTCGCGGCGCTTTTCGATCAGCATATCTTCGAAAAACTTGAGGTCGGCATCGCTCATCTTCACAGGTTTCTTTTCAGCCATGGTTAACTCCTTTTTAAAGGGGAAAATCGTTCACTTGTACTAATAGAGTGATAAATAACTTTTTTTTTACAAAAAGGACACGTTTCCCGAAAAAAATTCTAGAAAAAGTCTACATTCAGCTTTAAACTGTTCTTTCGGATGTCCTCAAACAAGGCATCGGTGTCCTTCATCAGGGCTTCCATTTCCTTGGCAAGCTTCTCCTGCGGGTCCATCACCAAGCCTATGGTGTTCTTTTCCTCGAACTTCTGCAGGAAAGACCTGGCCCAGTCAGCGGATTTTTCAACACGGTTCAGGAGAACTTCCACACGTTCCACATAACCCTGGAGTAGGTCCACCTTAGGCCCACCCTTATCGATGGCCTTGTTCATGATATCCTTAGCATCCGTCAAGGATTTATCCAAGTCCCCCAGCAGTTTTTCCGCATCTCCCATCCAGGACTTAACGTCTTTCTTGGTCATGCGGACAATCTTCTGTCCCTTGGTAATCACTCGCTGGATCTGCTTGCCGGCATCCCCTTCCGTGACCGCCTCAACGAGGGCCTTCAAGGTATCTCGAATATCCGTCAGGTCGTCAAAAGCTTCCGTCAGGCTCTTGAACACGCCGGAAGTGCCTTCGTCGTAACGGCCCACCAGGGTGTCGCCATCGGAAATAAGCTGATCGCTATCGCCGGACAGGATGCACATTTCACGTTCACCCATCAGGCCGGAGTTAATCAGGCGGAACTCGGAATTCTTGGGAATCTTCACCGTAGAATAGACTCGGGCGGTTACGTACACCGCATCCTCAGTCAGCTGCACCTTGGTAATCTCGCCCGCCTTTATACCGCGAACTTCCACGGGATTTCCGGGAGACAGGGTACCAATTGCCTGGTAGGACACCACAAAGGAATAGCGAGGATGGTAAGGGCTGGACGGATGGAAGAAATACCACGCCCCAGCACAAGAAACCGCCAGTATCGTAAAGATAATGGAGGGAAGTACGTTTTCCTTGACCAGTCGAACAAATCTATTCATAGTAGGACCAATTCTGCGGATCGAAATCTAACAAATCATCCACATACTCGCCCTTGGCCTTAGCCTTAATCTTCTGCATCAGGGCTTCGTTAAAGTCTTCTGCCACGTTCTGGCCGTTCATCTTCATGAGGATATTCATGGCGATGACTTCGGAAATCACGGTCAGGTTCTTGCCCGGCGCCACGGGAATCACAATCTTCGGGATCTTGACACCCATGATTTCTTCGGCGGCACCGTTCAAGCCGGTACGGTCATAGGAACCATCCTGACGCCACTGCTGCAGCTCCACGATAGCTTCAATCTTCTTCTGCTTGCGGATGGCGTGGATACCGAACATGGAGCGGATATCCAGAATGCCTACACCGCGGATTTCCATATGGTGCTTGATCAGGGGATCCGGGCGGCCGATAATGGAACGACCCACGTTACTGATATGGACCACATCGTCAGCGACCATACGGTGGCCGCTTTCCACCAGGTCCAGCACGCATTCGGACTTACCCACGTTGCTGTCGCCAATGTAAAGCATGCCGACGCCATACACGTCCACAAGGCTTCCGTGGATAATGGCATGGGGCGCAAAGAATTCTTCCAGGATTCGCTGGGAGAGCTTGATAAATTCGTAAGTATGGAGGGTGGTAGAAAACAGGGGAATACCCTTGCGTTCACACATTTCCCTCAGTTCTGCATGAGGGTTCTGGGCGTGAGTGACCACCCACATGGGAGCCTTAAACTCCGTAAGGCCTTCAAAGACCTTGACGCGGCCTTCGTGACCGATGGATTCCAGATAGTTCCATTCCGTATGGCCCACTACCTGGATCTGCTGGGAACTGTATACCTTAGTGTAACCCGCCATGGCAAGGCCCGGGCGATGGATACCGCTTTCCGCAATGGGAGCGTCCAAGCTAGAGTCCGAAGAATGGCAGGCCATCTGCAGGTCCTTGCCGTAACGACAAAAAAAGTCCCGCACCAGGAGTCGTTCCCGATGCAGGATCTTAATATCTTTCAGTCTTGATTCAGCCATGGTCTAAAATTATATAATTTCAGGCCAGACAGAACTAAACGACGTCAGAAATCGGCTGTGCACGATGGTCATTCTGCTTTTCGTTGGCCTTCTTCAGCTGAGTCTTGATACGTTCAAGGGTAACATCCACAGCCTTGCCCATATTTTCTTCGTCAGCGGAAGCCACGACCTGAGAACCAGTGATGCTAACAGTAATTTCGCAATGACGCTGATGTTCTACTTCGTGATCGAGGATAACGGAAGCACTGGTGATATTCGGGTAGAACTTAGCGAGTTTGTCCATTTCTTCCTGAATACGATCCTGGAGACCTGCAGATGCGTTAAAGTGGCGAGCAGAAAACTGAATATCCATAGTAAAAACCTCCGTAGAAAAAAGTTATTCTTGCCGGGACTCGCGTCCCACGTTTAGAGTATATACATCTTTTTTCCGGGAAAGAGTACGTTTACATACAAATTTTTCGTCCGCCCGCTATTCCAACTTGGAACAGTCTCGCCAGTGGGCGAAAACCTGCAAAAAAAAGCATTTGAGGAGAAATTACAAACCTTTGAGGTGGCGCTTTTCAGAAATCCTAGTGCAAAAGCGAGATTACAAGCAAATTCGCACTACGGCGACTAGGATGAATTTTGGGATTTTTCCAAATTTGCACTAGTTGCGAGGGTATAATAGTTGGATCGTCACAGAGAACTAGTACGAATTTCACATTTTGGAAGAATTCGCACTAGTCTTTCCGAGGACAAATTACACACAAGCTAAAAATCATAGTGCAAATCCGCGACTTTAAGCAAATTCATACTAGTCCCCCACCGTTCGAGCTCCCTGAGATAGGACGAAAAGCCACCACTAGGCGTTTTCATCCTAGCAAAACAATCAAAAGACCTTGCATTACACAATAAGCTAGTATGAATCAGCAACAACCGGCAAATTCATACTATAAACGCGTCCTGCGGAAGTTAGTCGAACCAACCCCACAACCTTTGAGGAGGCGCTTCAGCGCCCCTCAAACACGAGGGAGCTAGCTGAACAGGCAAAGTCTGTGATAGCGACGTGAGCGAGTGGGGAGTCCAGAGGTAAATGAACACTTAGGGCTTTAGCCCTTAGTGAGAATTATCCACTTTGTGGACGTGCAGTAGCCCCTCTGCATCTCTTGAGGAGGCGCTTCAGCGCCCCTCAAACACGAGGGAGCTAGCTGAACAGGCAAAGCCTGTGATAGCGACGTGAGCGAGTGGGGAGTCCAGAGGGGTGGCAACCCCTCTGCATCTTAATAAAGGGGGTCCAGGGGGACAGAGTCCCCTTGCGTCATCATTGTTTACGTTGGCTTGCAGTCAAAACGTGCAGGACGTTTTCGCGGTACTTGGCCACCGTACGGCGAGCCACCTTCATACCCATTTCCGCTAGCTTGTCAGAAATAGCCTGATCGGAAAGAGGCTTCTTCTTATTTTCCTCTTCGATCATCTTCTTCATGGCGTCAATGACCTGAGCGGAGCCCACCACCTCTTCGGCACCTTCTGCGGAACCATCCGCGCCGGCGGTAGCCTTCTGCTTAATGCCAGAGGTGAAGAAACGCTTCAACTCAAAAATGCCATAGGGCGTATCCACAAACTTGCCGTTGGTCACGCGGTTTACCGTACTCACATCCTTGCCGATCACATCAGCAATGTCCTGCAGCACCATGGGCTTCAGGAACGCCGGTCCCTTGGTAAAGAAATCTTTCTGGCGCTTGAGAATTTCCTTCATGACCAACTCCATGGTGGAGTAGCGATTGTTGATGGCCTTGATGAATTCTTCCGCCTTGGCAACGTGGGCACGAATGTAAGCCTTATCTTCCTTGGAAGCACTCTTGCTATTGGCCAGAGCCTTGTAGGTGGAGTTCACGCGAAGCCTGCTGTTAGAAGAACGTACGGATTTCACATCCAGCTTACCGTTCTTTTCTTCAAGCTTCAAGTCCACAGAAATGGTATGGGCAGGAACGCGAGCTACCTGGAAACCCGGATGGGGACTCAGTCGGGCGAAAGCACGAACAGCTGCCTGTACTTCTTCCGTGGAGACACCTAAGGTCTTTCCAATTTTAGCGTAACGCAAGGCCAGCAGGTCATCGTAACAGCTTTCCAGAATCTTGATTCCCAGCACAGGGAAACCAGGAATACGATTGGCCTGGATCAGGAAACATTCACGCTGGTTGCGAGCGCCAACACCGCTGGGGGAAAATCCGTGAAGCACATGGAATGCCTCGTGAACCGGAAGGGATACAGATTCTTCCGTCAGTTCCAATTCACCACGAATGACTCGTTCAATTTCAACGATAAACTTGTCGGAGGAATTGATACCGCAAACCTTGTCTTCATCGCAGCTGGACAGGAAGCCGTCTTCGTCCACAGAGCTGATGATGTACTTCACCAGCTCGCGGAAGTGTGCCTCGTCGCAGCCGTTTTCCGCCAGGTCTTCAAACAGCTTGCTGGTGCCCTTCCAGATACCCAGCTGATCTTCCAGCTGTTCCTGGAGAGGCTTTCCAAAATCCTTGATGGGACGGTCCCACTCTTCGTCGGGGGATTCCCTCATCATGTTCACTTCGTTAAAGGAAGCGTCGTCTTCGCGGGTTCCATCCCCCAGGCGGTCGCTACCATAATCGTCGAAGTCGCCGCCCATATCCAGGGCACCGCGGTCGGAATCATCCATAGAGTCGCCACCGTCCAAGGAGTCTCCGCGACTTTCATAATCATCGTTGACGTCGTTACCGTCCAGTTCACTTTCGCGAACCTCGCGGTCTTCGTCAGAAACGGATTCATCCACTTCCAGCAAGGGGTTCGTTTCCAGCTCGTCACGGATGGCAGTTTCCAGTTCCATGGAAGTCTTCTGGAGGATAGTGACCCCCAGAATCATGGTAGGCGATAGGGTCTGTTCCAGACCCGTCTTCATTCCGACATTTAAACCGATATCCATACAAACACCTTAATCCAATTTAAAGCTATCGCCCAGATAAATTCGTCTTGCCTCGGGATCGTTGGCCAGATATTCAGAAGAACCTTCCGTCAGCACCTGGCTCTTGTACATAATGTAAGCGCGATCCGTAATGGAAAGAGTTTCACGAACGTTATGGTCCGTAATCAACACACCCATACCCTTGTCGCGAAGTCCCGAAATAATGGACTGGATGTCCGCAACGGCAATAGGGTCAATACCTGCGAAAGGTTCATCCAGCAGGAGGAACGAAGGATCCGAAGCCAGAGCGCGGGCGATTTCCAGACGGCGGCGTTCACCACCGGAGCAACTCATGGACTTGGTCTTTCGAATGTGGGTGATCTTGAATTCTTCCAGCAATTCTTCCAGGCGGGTCTTACGCTGGGCGCGCTTCATGTCCTGAGTTTCAAGAATCGCCATAATGTTCTCTTCCACCGTAAGCTTACGGAAGATGGAAGCTTCCTGAGGGAGATATCCAATACCCAGGCGGGCGCGCTTGTACATAGGCTTGTCCGTCACCTCAATATCATCCAGAAAGATATGGCCGGATTCCGGACGAACCATGCCCACAATCATGTAGAAGGACGTAGTCTTGCCGGCACCGTTAGGGCCGAGAAGTCCAACGATTTCACCTTGGGAGACACGGATGGAAACATCGCTCACCACCTGGCGACCACCATAAACCTTACGCAATTTCTCGGTACGAATGGTACTTACAATGTTTTTCATTTCTTGCTCTCCTGTTCCTGAGCCTTCCGTTCCAAAGCCTTCTTTTCCTTTTGAGCCTTGAACAAGTCTTTCATGGATTTGGACTTTTTCGCAGAAGTATCCCCATTGGCTTTATCGTCCTTAGAGATGGATTCTGTCAAATCCTTCTTCTCGGTCATATCGTTCTTTTTCTTGTTTTCCTTTTCCATGTCCACATAGCGGCCACTGGAAGGAGTAGAAGATCCACCCAACATGCGCAATGTCTTTACAGCATTCTTTCGCGGGTCGAACTTGATGAAGATGGTATCGCCGGCAGCCTCGTTACGCCCTGCCACAGAGCGATCCTTCTTCACGTAATAATAAGTGCTTTGGGCCTTTCCAGAAACAATGGCGTGATGCATCTTGCCCTTTTCAAAGTACATGTCTAGACGATCGCCATTCATGTTGTTGCGGTAGCTTTCAAGGTCCTTCTCGTAGAAGAATCCGCGGGCATTCAAGTTCACGTATAGGCGTTCAATCTTGTTGCCGTCAAACTGGGCATACAGCGTGTCGCCAAAAGCTTCCGTCACGCTGCCAGGATTTCCCTTCTTGGCATCTTCCTGCTGGAGGCCGTGGGCATTGCGAATCACCAGAGCGCTCTTCAAGGTCTTCCCCGTAGAATCCAGGGTCAGGAAAATGGAGTCTCCCGTCAGGTTATAATTTTTCAATTCGCATTTGGGGTGCCCCTTCATGGACATCCAGTTATTCTTGCGATCGAAATAGCCCGTATCGCAAGTCACCACCATGTCTTCCTGCGTCACCTTCACGTTGTTAAACGCTTCCGCAAAATCGTCCTTCTTGTTGTAGTTCATGCGGTCGGCATACACCGTCACGGAGTCGTGATGAATCACCACATGTCCCACCCCGCGGGCATAATCCGCCTTACGGTCGTAAGTCATTTCGTCTGCCTTGATGGACACGTCCTTATGGGTGATGGACGCATCCCCATGAGCTTCCGCAAAGGAATCCTTCTTGTTGTAGACAATACGCCTTGCTATTACCGTCACCGTATCTACGGTGGTTTCCGTCTTGCCGTTTTTGACAGAGTCCTTCTTGTCGTAGTAATACAGCCTGGGCTTATCCGGCATGGTCAGGACTTCGTTTTCCTTATCGTAAACCACATACTCGCCGGTAGCGTAATAAGTGCGGGCGGAATCCCCGGCGTGAACATCTCCCGTAGCGGAGGCAACGCCCTTCTTTTTCTGGTAGACGCCCTGGTTAGCATCAATCCAACCCGACGGATGGGTAAACAGGAAACCGCCTTCGCAGGAAACCACTTCGCCGTCCTTGTTCCAGGTGGCGCGTTGGGTCTTGACGTTTACGCTATCGTGAATAAAATGAACTCGGCCCTGCAGCAGGAGGGAACCGCGCTTGCGGGCCACCGCAAGGCTATCCGCATGCTTCATGATTAAAGGAGACTTCTGTGCAAGTGCCTCTCCAGAAAGCACAAGCAGGCTCGTCAAAAATACTAGCAGAAAGTTCCTGAGGAATAAACCATTCATCAGTTGCCCTCCGCTTTCTTTGCAGGAGGTCGATTGCCCGCGCGACGCAAATTATGGAACGGCTGATGAGACGGTGCATTGTCCGCCTGAACATCCTTTTTCGGCTCTTCCTTGGACGATTCACTAGAGGAAGGCGCCGGCTTGGGAGCAGGCTTCGGCGGTGACTGCGCAGCCCGATTGCGATTCTCGATTTCTTCCGCTTCCTTCTGGTCTTCGTCCTTCAGGCGCTTGGCCGCATCCTGAAAAATACCCGTGACGTTGGAAAGAATGCGCCAGTTGTCCAACTGGGCGTCGCTAATGAAACCCTTACCCTGAAGCACGTCGCCATCTTCGCTGACCACGCGAACGTAACTATCCGTACGGACGTGATTATCCTTCTTGTCCCAGATCAAGGAGTCGGAGCGTACAGATGCGCCCTTGGGAGTCAAGGCATACACATGGCCATAAGCGTGGACGTAGGTAAACTTCATATCCATCCGGCCGGAATCCGCACGCAAAAATGCCGTACGTTCCCCCAGGGAATCGTAAATATCCACCAGCACCGGGCGAACAAACACCAGGTCCTTGTTGCCCCAGCGTTCCAGGTAGGCCGTCTTCAATTTCCAGGCAAGAACACCCTTGTCGTAGCTATCCATCAAGGTGGTGTCCGTGAAAAGCATATCAGGGCGCTCAACCTGAATCCAAGGTTTTTCCTCTTCAATTTCTTCGCAGCCCGTAAGGCAAGCCAGTAACCCTAGGAAAAGGCACAGAAAAACACCGCCCGAAACCCAGGCGTTCAAGCGCATTTCATTTCTACGCAAAATCCGTGCCACATTTCAAATTTACAAATATTTATGGCCGGTAGGTATAGGAATTTAATCCTTGAGGCACCGCACTACCAATTTTCTAGTGCATTCAGAAATTCATCTTTCGTATATGCGCCCTCAACCATACGAGTTTTATACACCAGGCAATAACGATATTCATTACCAGCCTTTTCCGCCCATTTTTTCCCTAATTTAATTTTCTTTTCGGCATCCAGATGGTCGCCCTTGGTTTCTAACAAAATGACCTTGCCATTTTTTGTTTTGATGATAAAGTCCGGATAGTGATTGATAAAGCCATTGATGCAGAAATCCTTCTTTTCGCGATTGCGTGTCCAGAATTCCACGTTCTCCATATTGGCGACAACGTTGATTACTTCTTCCTCAAAACCATTGACATTTTCTTCGGCTTCGTGAAGTGTTTTCGGGAGCGGCTTTCCGACAGCGGAAAGATTTAATTTTTCTGGAATTTCGTAAGTCGGTTTCAATTCTATTTTATCTTGATCCAAGGACTTGTCAAATTCGCTTTCGATATACTTTGCCGAAAGCTCATTGATTTTTTGCTTAATCTTATCAGCGTAAAGCGCCTGTGAATTCATCATATTGTTCAAGTCTGCATCCGAGAAATTCTGCAAAACCCGGTTTATGTATTCAATAATATCCGGGTCAGGAATGGGATACATATTGCCAATCCAACCGCGAAGATTTTTTGCACACAGTTCTCTTTTCTTGTTTAGGTCATTTACATTCGTAAGCCACTGGACAATTTCATTTTGCCTTTGCTTATCTACATTGAAAATTGTGGGAGTGAAATCCTTCTGCGCTTCATCCAAGTCGATACGACGGATGTCCAATTCGACATTTTGAAAATCAATGTTCGTGTCCGCATTTTTTAGGGGAAACTTTTTCAGGAGCATGTCCTTTTCAAAAGGTTCCGAGTTCAAGTTGAACAAATCATTTTGCAGAGCGTGTCTGTAATAGAACTGCGGCAGTCTGAGATTTGCTACGGATTCCTTGAAGATTCCCTTCACGTCGTATGTTTTCACTTGCTTGCTCACCTCACTAGGCATTAACGGAGATTTTGCGTTTGCCACAACTTGATTTTCCAATTTCTGGTTTTCGGCAATGGCCTGCTTTGTGATTTCTGCGATTACGGAATTTTGCTCTGCAACATTGTCGATATATGCATGGCCTGCGGATTTTTCCACAACGTTTCCGCCAAGCACGGGAACCGGCTTCCAGAAAATTTTTGAAATATCAAAATCTTCAGGCTTATTAACGTCAGCAAACAACGGCGGTTCAGTCGCACCAGAATTTTCCGGTTCCTCAATTTCAACTTGGCGATAGTCCCTGCTACTAAACCCAGCACGGTTCAAGCCCTTCACGATGCTATCCAGAGTTTCGCCGAATTTTGCAGAGGCGGTAAACACATAGCTCATGTTAAGCATTGCATTTTCATTTTTGCAAACATTGGGCAATCGCAAAACCCTGCCCAAAATTTGTTCCACGTCCACGCTGGAACTGCGATCCGCAAGACTCGCTAGAATATAAGCGAATGGACAGTCCCAACCTTCTTTCAACGCGTTTACCGTAATGATATAACGTACCGGGCAATCGGCAGACATCAAATCCACATTCTGCAATTCATTCTTGTCGGCAGTCTTTATCTTAATCTGTTCTTCTGGAATTTTCAATTCCAAAAGCATGGACTTTATTTTTTCAAAAGTGGCGTTGTCATTTTTTATTTTAGGTTCTGCCTGAAAAAGTACAATGGGGCGGATGTAGGGAGCACCGTTTTTACGTGCAGCCTCCGCAACCGTTTCTAGGCGCATGCGAAGTTCTAGAGCGGAACTTATCACATCCTCTTTTTTGCGATGGTTATAGACAATCACCGGCAACTTCACCATGTTCTCTTTCTTGAGTTCAAGTGCAGAAGTAAAACTGATGATATTGCTGTTCTCGCGAGGCGTTGCAGTCAAATCCAGAATAAAACTGGGATTCAGATTTTTCAGCATTTCAACACTGAGTTCGCTTTCCGCATTGTGGCTTTCGTCAACAATTACAACAGGATTTAACGAACGCAAAACAGACATTACGGAAATTTCATCTTCTTCAACACGACCCGCAAAAGATTGCAGGTTTCCATTTTCATCATTGACTTTACGGTCTTCCGCTTTTCTTGCGCGGAGGCTGTCAAAGCCTAGAATGCAAAGCGTCAAGTTTTCATGAACAGAAGTGCAATTAAAGCCCGCACCCTGCAATAGCATCTTCTTGTCAAAGACCTCCACCTTGTTACCAAAATCCGTATTCAACTGTTCGCGGTACGGATGCCTTGGATTGCTGAAATTGCGGATGGTCTGTTCCAAAATCGAATTGGATGGCACAAGCCACACCACGGTTTTTGGGCGAGATGCGTCAAATGCGCTGAAAATCGTATTCAATGCATTGGCCGCAATAAATGTTTTTCCCCCTGCAGTCGGAACCTTGATGCAAACATGAGGAACGCCGGGAACATTGTTCTTGTACGGTTCCACGGATTCGCCAAGTATAGGCGTAATTGCAGTGCGGGGATGGGTCTGCCAAAAATCGTTGAAGGCGACAGCGGTATTCCCTTTTTCTTTTAAAATTTCAAGATAGCGAGCAAGGTCATCTATAATCTGTTTCTGGTACGGTTTTAAAAGCATTAGAATTTCCTCACATCTCTTGGAATTTTCTTAAACACGATGTTATTCTTGAAAAGAAAATCTTTGGGCAATACGCAGTTGTCGGCGTAAATCACATAGCGTTCCGCCTTTTGACTGATGGTTCCAAGGAATTCGAAATCAAGAGTCGTGACTTCAGACTTTTTATAGAAAAGGTAGTAGGCGGCATTGTCGTGATTGCCCAAGAAGAAGTCGTTTCCGTTCTTTGAAACTTCAGAGGAGTCGATGACGGAATTGGTTTCTGTATAGTAGATGTAGTTGCGGATGTTTTCTAAAGGCTGTTCTTCGTTCAAGGAACCGTCCAGCAACATTTCGGCGCCGAGTTCGTAATAGTTGAAATCGCCACCAGTTCCCTCCACAGCATTCTTGCCTTCTCCGTAACCATTGATGACGCGACGGACTCTTTCTGCAGTGATGTTGTTCGCATAGTCTTCCATTTCTACAAGGATGAACTTACGGTTTCCACCATCTTGTTTGTTCAGGTTGAGGACTGCGTGGGCTGTTGTGCCGGAACCAGCGAAGGAGTCAAGGATGATGGAGTTGGAATCAGAATATAATTCAAAACAACGCTTTACTAAATCAACAGATTTAGGATAATCAAATACAGATTTTCCGTCAAACAAATCCTTTAATTTTTTTGTAGCGTCTTGAGAATGTCCAACCTCGGTGTATTTCCAGATAGTCATGGGCGTAATTCCCTGCTTTACTTCAGAAAGGAATTTTTTTACGGCGGGGACGCTATTACCTTCTGGACCGAACCAAATTCTATTATCGGCAATCATTTCTGCAAAACGCTCTTTTGTATACAACCAACATCTACCTTTTGATGGCAAAACTTTTCTCCCCGAAGGTAATTCTATTTCATAGATTTTTTCGTTGATTGCGGGACCGACCGAACAATCGCTAGCTTTCCAAACGCCTCTTGGATCATTATCTGGATTAATGTAACGACTGTTTGCGTCACTTGTTCTTGGCAACCCATTGCAAATGAGAGTGTCAATTTTTTTTGCATAACAGATGATGTAATCATGGCTTTCTGAAAAATGTTTTTTCAAATTGACTGGCGCATAGGCTCTTTCCCATATCACCTGCGCAACAAAATTCCCTGCCCCAAAAATTTCATCGCACATCAGTTTCAGATTTGCCTGCTCGTTATCGTCGATGCTGATAAAAATTGCGCCATCTTCCCGAAGCAGTTTGTGCAACAATTTCAATCGCGGGTACATCATGCACAGCCACTTGTCGTGTCGGGTTAAATCCTCGGCTTCTTTCCCCACAACCTGCCCCAGCCATTTACGGATTTTCGGACTGTTCACATTGTCATTGTACACCCAGTTTTCGTTGCCCGTATTGTACGGCGGATCAATATAGATGCATTTCACCTTGCCTTCGTATTCTGGCATCAAGGCTTTGAGGGCTTCAAGGTTGTCGCCATGAATAATCTTGTTTTCAGAAGCGCCTTTTTCGCAGTTGAAGGAATCCTTCAGTTCCAGGGTCTTGTATGGAACATCCAGGTGATGATTTAGAACAGCATCTTTTCCGAGCCAGTGTAAGGAGGGCAAGGGAACCTCGGGGCAAAAGTGAAACCTGGGCTTTGCTCCGAAATTGAAAGACCTTGAATCCGTTTTTTTTGTTGATACAAAAAAGGTGTGGAATCGCAAGCCTTTTGCAATCGAGGTTCTGGAAAACCCATGCGCGAAAAAGACAAAACGACCCACACCCGATGGGGTGTGAGCGTCCGTCCATAATTCTCACGCATTAAAAATTTTCCAGATTTCGATTGCGAGATTAAGGACAAATACCCTAAAATCAAACGCCCGGCATTTCTGCCAAGCTATGTCAAGGAGAATATAGTTAAACGTTTTTCTTTCCTTTGTTGCCATTGTCAAATAATGTTATTATATTTAGGTAAAGAAAGTAAGGAAAGTAAAGAATTATGGAAACAGCAAAAGTATCTTCAAAAGGACAAGTAACCATTCCCATCGAAATCCGCAAAAAACTGGGCCTTCAAGAAGGCTCCCATGTGGCTTTTGTTGAGCAAGGCAACCTGATTGTTCTTGTGAATTCATCAATGCTGGCTCTGCGTCAAGCCCAGTCTGAATTTTCCGGCATGGCAATGGCCGCCGACATAAAGTGCGAATACGATGTCACAAAGATGATCAAGGATGAACGGGATTAGTATTGCGAGTAATGCTCGATACCAACGTCTTGCTTTCCGCGCTTTTATTCCCCGGGCAGAAATTTGACTTGCTTCTTGAAAATGTTTTCTCTTTTCATGAACTTTTGATTTCAAATTTTCTGCTTGATGAATTGCGTAAAGTCGTCAAGAAAAAGTTTTCGACAAAGACGGAAGCTTTAGAAAGATTCATCTCGGCTATATCTTTCGAATTTGTAATCATCCCGGAAAAATTCAAACAAGTGGTACCAATCCGAGATCCAAATGACTATCCGGTGCTTCTGAGCGCGTTTACTGGGAATATTGATGTCCTTGTCACAGGCGACAAGGATTTTATGGACCTGAATCTTCCAAGGCCCGAGATTCTGACACCGGCGGCGTACATAGAAAAATATGTAGCAAAATAAGGTGAGCTGGCTGACGATTTAGACTTCTCTGAAATGCCCGAGAAATTAAAAGCAATTTTGCCTGATGAAAAAATGCTTTTGAGGCAATGCGAAAACAATCTTAATGTCACTCTATACGCAGAATCAACTTTTCTTCTTTCGCTTGGGAAGTTTTGCCTTTTGTCCGGCAAGTCCCTGGAAATAGAAAGTAGCGATGATGATAAGAATTGCCGCACCGTAAATTCCAGCCTTCATAAGGATGCTGGGATCAAAAGCAGAAGCCTGGCTATTCAAGAGAACATAGAGACTTACAAGCGCAAGGATCCACAATCCCTGTACGGAAAGGGACTTCTTGTAAGGCAAAAATCCAATCATGCGACGAACATAGATATTCATCCATACGCACTGCAGAATCTGATAGCTCATGCTGGAAAGTGCTGCTCCCGCAATACCGAATTTCGGAATCAGCAGGTAGTTCATCCCGATGGCAAAAACCAGGGAAACGATGTTCATGAGTAGCATGAACTTGCTTTTGCCAAGGCCGTTGATCACGGGGCCAGCCAGCCCGAACATGCCGTTGATCAAGTTCCCGATCATGAGGATGCCGAGGACTGCCACCGGATTTTCCTCCGTAATGAAGGACTTGCCCGCAATCATCATGGTCTGTTCCGGGAACAGCACGATGAAAAATCCGATGGTCAGCTGGATCAACGTCACCATGGAAACGCAATAGCTGAATACTGGCTTCAGATCCGTCTTGATGCGGTCCGCACTCATGCCCGCCACAACGGGGGTGAGAATGGGGTTATAACTCTGGCGGATGGTCTTAAGGCCGTTGGAAATGGTTACCATCACGGCGTAAATGCCGGCGGCCTCGGGACCAATGAGGGCAAGAACCATCCACAAGTCCATACGGAGCAAGAAGGAGGTCACCACCTCGGAAAAGCCCAGCGGGAGGGAATAGGAAAGCAAGCCAGGAGGCAGCTTCTCCTTGGTACGCCAGGGCATTTCAGGGAACTGCTTTTTGATGACTACATAGAATATCAAGACACCGAGAATGTTGGAAGCCAAAAGTCCAATGGGAAGGGCTAGCTTATCGGGAACACCTGCGTAGTATATCACCAAGGCAATCATAGGCGCCAAGGTGTAAACCGCAAAGTCGTTAATGAACATCTTGTACTGAGGCTTGCGATTGCCTTCGCTGGCACCTGCAAAAATATGAAGGACAGACCAGGGAACTAATGACAAGATGAACAGGGAAATTTCCGTAGTACTCAACATGGAAAGTCCGGAACTGAGACTTTGCAAGTTGAACTGAGCTCCAACGAGAACAGCCACCGTAATGATTACCGCAAAAAGGATGGTGCGGTAGGTGGATTCCATAATGCCTTCGTAGCGGGGGCGACCCTGAACTAAATTCTGAGGCAAGTGACGGTGCAAGCCTTTATCCAACCCGAGAACCGCAACACGGCTCATGGTCAATACCCAAAGTTGCGTACTGACGAACACGCCAAACAGGGCCTTGTCAAAAACGCGGGCAACCACAATCATGAGGACCGGAGCCAAGACCTTCAGCACCGTTCCCGCCAGGTTGTAGAAAGCACTCTTGACCAGATACTTCTGGTCCTGCTTGATACTATTCTCTTGATTATCTTGCAGTTGAACGTTTTCAGCCATAAACCAGTTCTAATATCCTTTCGTAACAACGCTTGGCATAGACGGGGCTAGTCTCCGGATAGATTTTTCCCTTGTAGAAATTTCTCTTTTCTTCAAAGGGTTTCATATCCTTCCAGCATTCTGATGCAATGATCTTTTCAAGTTCTTCTGCGCTCCAGGCCTCTTGACCAATTCTGAATTCCCGCAGGGGAATGTAGAAGGAACGCTTTTTCATATAGTCCGATTCATCGTAAGCGAATCGAATGAAGGGACGATTGAAAACAATCCAGTCAATCACCAGCCCGGAATAGTCCGAAATCAGACACATGGACTTGGGCATCAGTTCTCCAATGCGGCCAATAGGTTCCACGGTCAACAGAGGAAAATCAGATGACACCTGAATCCTAGAATTGATATGGGAGATCAGCGTCAAAGTTGTCCCAGTCTTTTGGAGATAGTCACGAATGACCTGAGAATGAAGAATCTGATTTTCCATTTCAACCAGACGATTCTGCAGGTCTTCTTCATCACGGAAGGTAGGAAACCATAAAATTCTTTTTTCCGGTTCCACCTTATTCATGAGCAATTTATCAATATGGGCGGCGCCGCAATCCGGAAGGATCCGGTTTTCGTCCTTGTAGGGAAAAGCCTTCAAGAACATTTCCCTTTCGTACTTGGATCCAGCCAGGAGATAATCAAAATCCACGATTCGCTTGGCCATCGCTTTACGTTTTTCTTCGCTCCATAAAGCCGCTCCAGGAACAGCAAAGTAACCCGTCTTGCAGAAGTTGGCACTATGGTTCAAATACACTCGCAAGCCTAGGCATGTTCTGAAATATTTCAGAAACTGGTCCAGGTCATCTTCCCCATGGGAATAAATCAACACGGGAGCCTGCACAATCGCAAGCCTCGCCTTAAAAGAATTCTTCCTTAGAACTTTTTGATTTGCAGCTTCCAGCTTTTTAATCAGGTCCTTGTTAGACGCAATCCAAATCACAGGCTGATTCGTATGCTTGGTAATATAGGAATGAAGAGCTCCGGAGTTATCCTCGTAAATGCGTCCGCGATGGCCACCAATCACCCAGGGGTGATTATGTCTGCAGTTCTTAAACAGAGGGGCAATGAGCCTAAAGAACATCGCCAGCAGAAAATCAAGGGGGTAGAAAAGGAGGAATCCTACAGAATACTTCATTCTCTACCTGCAGACCGTATCAAACAGCTGTTCTAGTTTTGCATTCTGGATAACGGAATCGTATTCCGTCTCCATCTTGGCTCGGGCGGCAAGGCCCAGCTTCTGACGGTACTGGAAATTTTCAGCCAAGGCCAGCATGGCATCCGCAAGCTGATCCACGTTACGCTGTTCCACCAGAAGGCCAGTTTTCCCATCATCAATAATTTCGGGAAGCCCACCACAATAGGTGCCGATAGAAGCCATGCCCGTAGCACCAGCTTCCTTCAGGACGATTAAGCCAGAATCTCGATCATTATTCTTGGCCACTACGCAGGGAGCAACCAAGGCGTCAAACTGTTCTAAATAGACAGGCATCTTGTCTGCAGGAATCTTACCTACAAAGTGAACGCTGGATTCCACATGAAGTTCTGCCGCCAAGGCCTTAAGCTGATCCTTCAGGGGGCCTTCCCCGACAATGGAAAGACTAGCCTGAGGAACAGAGCTAGAAATTTTTGCAAAAGCACGGATGCCGTAATCGAAGCCCTTCTTTTCCACCAGGCGGCCAACCATGATGAATTTCACAGGACCTTCAGTGCGGGGAGCCACACGGAAGCGGTCCAAGCTTACGCCTAAACGGTGAATCTTAATCTTGTGTGCCGGAGCACCTAAATCCACAAGGCAGTTCGCCAGTTCTTCGGAAGCTGGCAGAAGGAGATCAGCCGTTTCAAAAGCATCCTTATAGATTCTCTTGTAGAAGAGATAATTCAAGGGAACTTTCTCCCCCAGAAGAACGCCCACATCCACGCCATGGTAAGTTACCACCAAAGGAACCTTGCAGCGTCTTGCAGTTGGCGCAATCAGGGCTCCGTTGGAACCAAAGTGCGCATGAATCATCTGCAGGTGATTTTCGTTGATCGTTCGCTCAAAAAGTTTGGAATTGCGCCACACGAAATAGGATAAGGCGGTTATTCCAGAAAGAGCGGCAACATCATCGTAGGGGAAAAGATTCCGAGAAGGAATAAGACCTCTAGCAAGGACATAGGGAGAATAGCGTTCCCCCTTCTGGATCTGTTCATAAATAAAGGTTTCGCTATAGGGCAGATAATTTCCCACCGCCATACCATAACGAATCTTTTTCATGTTCAACTCCAGTTTTTAGTGATTTTTTTAATATAGAAATTACAATTCCAGTCCAGCTACTGAGGGAAAGGCATCAGCTTGTTGTTGTTCACCACGTATTCCCAGGCGAAGGCGGCGGCCCGAATTTCTCGGGAGATTTCCTCGGCGCGGGCGGGGGCGCTTGTAAGCTTACGGGCAGACACAAAGCCTTCCACCGGATGGGAAGTGTCCCAGTCCGGATTTGCCATGGTGCCAAATACAGTCCACTCGGATTCGTCTTCCATATTGACGTAATAGGTGTAGCCCAAATTTCTCATGGCCACGTCATCCATACGGAAGCTGAAAACATTTGACAGATGCTCCACCGGTACCCGATTATCAATCAGCGATTGACCTACAAAATTATTGGAAAGTTCCAGTCCCAGATATTCAAGGACGGTGGGCCCAATATTCACATGGGAAACAGGAGCGCTCACCACCTGAGGCTCGATTCCAGGACCTGCCACAATGAGAGGAACCCAAGTGTAGCCATCCTGAGCGCCGCCAATAAATTCAGGAACGCCGTGCTGCGCCTTGTTGGCGAAAGCGTGATCGCCCGTCAGGACAATCAAGGTGTTGTTGGCTCGATCGCCCTTCCGGATTTCGTCCAGCACAATGCCCAGGGCGCTATCCAGATAAACCATGGTACGCAGGTATGCCTCTTCAAGATCCTTAGGCGTGGGGCCGTATTCGCTAGGCAGCGTAAAGGGTACATGAGTGGAAGTGCTCATCCAGTTAAAGAACAGCGGTTTGTCCTTGGGGCGCTCGTTGTACAGCTCCCGGAAGCGATTGGCGATAGGAACGTCGTGCTGATTTTCCGGCTTGTATTCGGAGTAGTCAAACCAGCGCTCAAACCAGGGATTTAAATTGTCGAAGCTAGGTTCTGTAGCAGTCAGCACCATACGGTGGTAGCCCGCATCCTTCAGCATATCCGGCAAGGCCCGCATTTGAGTATTGGGCACGTCAGACAGGAAGGTAAATCGGGGGTGGCTCCACAAGCCCGTAAGAGTCCCCAGGAAACCTTCGATAGAAGGATACCCTACGCTGTGTGCGTTAGGGAAGTACAAGCCTGAATTCGCCAGCTTGCACAAGTTGGGCAGTCGCTTGCAGGTAGATTCTACGCGCACGTCTGCAGTCCAGCCGCGGAAGGTTTCCACCATAAAGAGAATCACGTCGGGACGTTCATCCAGCGGGCGCTTCTTGAAAGAATCCAGATTCTGGGCGTCGTTAGGAACCTCGTGCCAGAAGGGATATTCCGCATCGGGATTTCCGCCCAACGCCTTGATACCCACAACATAGTCCCCACGCTTTTCCGCAGAGGAAAACTTATAGGCGATTTCCTCCCCCACATGCCAGGCGAAGGGAGCGATTCTCTTCCAACGCATCTTGCTGGGAGCAAACCAGTAACGGCTGGACAAACCTGTTGCAGCCAGAAGGGCAAGAATCAAAGCGGAAATAATTGCTTTCTTTGAAAACTCAAGCGTGGTATTCCTGAAGAATATCCGATACAGAAAAACCACCGCCACAGATGTAAGGATTGCCCATAGGATATTCAGTCCAAAATGCCCGATGCCACCGATGAAAATTCGCCCCACCAGGCCCGGGTCAGAAGCCGCATTGGCATAGGTCTCGAAGAAACTGAGGGAAAGGTGCTGGCCCATCCAGCGCATGGTTTCGTCATCCCCACCGCTGAGCCAAATATAAAGGATGCCCAGGACCACAAAGGAGATGCCCCAGACCTTACGGAGGCTCCCCTTCTTAATGAGCAGCGACCCTGCAAAACCCAGCAGGGACAAACCCATCACAACACCCAGTTCGGCAACTAGACAATGGGGGAAAAAACGATACCAGCGATCCACAATAGGGCCGCCCGTAGGCATTTCCATAAAATAAAGGAAGCAAAGCTGGGCTAACCTAGCCAGCCACAGCAAAAGTCCGTAAACCACCCAGTAAAAATTCTTCATCGGGGCAAATCTAGTTTTTTAGACAATAAAAAATCCGGAGTCCTAGGAGGCTTCCGGATAAAAAGGTCAGTTTTTTGGATGAACTGCAGGGGAATTAACCCTGGAGCTTACGGTTCTGAGCTTCCTGAATGGCACACAGATCCTTCAGCTTTGCGATTTCGGCATCCTGAGAGGAAACCTTGGCGTTCAGTTCTTCGCAGCGGGCGGCATAAGTCTGTTCGGACTCGATACGTTCGCTGAGCTGCTTGCTAAAACAGTCTACGGAGCTACGGAGAGAGTCGATAGTAGCGTTAGCCTGTGCCAGATTTTCGTCAGCATCGGCAGCCTTGAGACGGCTCTTGTAAACCTTACTGCAAACCAGGGCGGAAACTGCAGCGCCAGCAACAACACCAATGACCACATTGGAAATCTTCATAAAGACTCCTTTAGTTAAAAGTTAGATGTTTTCAGGAATGGAATCGTCGTCAGAAGACTTTTCTTCAGATGCATTTTCCTGAGAATCGCATTCGCAATCATCATCGCAGTCACATTCGTTCAGCTTCTTGGAAACAAACAGAGCAGCAACAGCACCAACAGCCAAACCGGTGATAAAACTGGACAATTTCATAAGAACTCCTTAGAATAGAAACAATTCCGATATAATATCACAATAAAAAGCCCAAAAGTCAAGCAAAAAACGGACAATATCCCCGGAAAACGCACCCAATTCGGAATAAAAAGCCCCTAAAACGAGTTTTTGGGCTTATAAACCGGTCCTAAAAACTATTCCGATACAGAAGACGGTTCTGTTTCTAGCTTTACGCAACGAACGGAGAGACCGTTTTTTTTCACTGTTCTAGATCCATCCGGATAGATGCTAGAAGTTGATACAAAGCCTGTATAAGCCTTATTTTCGTCACCTTCATACTCCTGCGGGTAGAACCAATAAGCAGCTTTTGTTATTTGTTCAAAAGGATTGCTATAGGTGTTTCTCTTTCCTGCGCCCAACAATGAAAATCCAGTGGCATTGGATCCAGTAAAAGCAGAGGAACGAAGGCCTTTAAGCCCATCGTCATTATCGTCTGATTTTGCAACAATGTTAAAGTCATTTTCAGTGAACAAGCGCCAGCCATCAGGGCAAATTCCCTGGTGGTTTTCCTTAATCAAATCGGCACAGCTTTCTGTATTGCAACGGCTGGGCAAGTCCATCATTTCCGCCCACTGGTACAAGCCACCATATTCATCACAATATGTGGTATCATCCTTATAGCAGTAACGTTCAATTACAGAATCATCGTTCTGGTCATCCACGCCAGCCACATCCTTACCGATATTCAGGTTTTCAGCCATTACAGTGACAGAATCCTTCACATTATTTGTATCCTTACCGACAATGGTAATGTAGTAGTAACTGCGGCCATTTCGGGAGTCCGTAAACTGTTTGTAACGATCCCTACCGACGTGTGTATTGCCGGCAAGATCATCATAATGATTATAGGGTTCATACACACTGCTGGAAGAAACCTTTACACTAGAGCTGCTGCTCTTGGCGGAGCTGGAGGAAATGCCGCCTACCTGCGTCCATTCCCAATCCTTATCTTTTTTATTATAGCTGCAAACAAATACACCTTCGTCTTTTCGATACCAGGCTTTGCCAACTTTCCCTTCATTAGATTCATTACATGGATTTTCAAGTACAGCATAAGCATTGTTCCATTCAAAATCGTACTCAGAATCGCCGGAGGAGCTGCTTTTTGCGACGCTGCAAGAGGAACTGCTAGATCCCCGATCGGGGTCGGGGATGACACTGGAGGAAGAACTACTCTTTGCGGAACTGCTAGATCTCTCGACTTCGCTCGAGATGACATCGGAAGAAGAACTCGAGACCACACTGCTGGAGGATTTTTCCACACTCGAGGAGGAAGAGGAATCATCGTCCTTTGCACCAGTACCAGAATCATCACCGCAAGCAACAAGTCCCAGCAACAATGCCGCCAAAAACAAACTCTTTTTCAAAATGTTCATCATAACCCCTAATTGTTTTTACCTGCGGAAAAAATAACAAAAACAAAAGAGCTCCGAGGACGATTCCCCAGAGCTTCCATAATCTATTGCTTGGCGTTTTTAATCTTGTCCGCCAACTCCTGGACCTTTTCTACAGGAAGTTTGAGCACGCGAGCCACACGCTCAATAGAATCCCCTTCGCGAAGGAAAGCCTCGGCGTCTTCATACCTTGCTTCGTCCTTGCCTTCGCGGCGGGCGGTTCCGATGCGGGTACTGATTTCAGCTTCTGTTACCATACCTGTTGCAATCTCCGTGATAAAGTTGTTCTCGTGGAGGCTTACCTTCATGCGACTGTAGACATCCGCGATGATGGGGTCGCTGGTCTTGGGAGCGGCCTTCGCCGAAGCCATCCTGGTGAACAGTTCCAGCCATTCCGTTTCCGCAGTATTGAGGTCAAGTACCTTGGCGTCCACCTTACTCAAGTCAATTACAATATACCTTTTTTTATTATATACAGGCAAGGCGTCCGGATCACCGATGCTGGAAAAGCGAAACAACCCAAGTTCCTCGTGGTAACTCTCGCAGAAGTTCACAGGAAAATTGCAAATCCACACGGAGTAGGTAGTGGGCATCAGGTAAGGATGATCCGCCCTCTCCGTGGCAGTCCGCTGGCTATCAAAGTGAATCTTTGACTCGATGGAAAGCTGGTCGGCATAAAGTTCCATGCGATCAGCAAAATCCTCGTGCCAAGCCCGCTGCATCTCGAGGTCAACAAAGGTTCCGTTGTTAAGCCTTGCGTGAACATCAAAGCGAACCTCCTCGGTATCGATTGCAGACATCAGCGAGGATGCAGGCTTCTTGCGCACAATGCTAATGATTTTACGATCTTCCGTAGGATGCAGGACCGCATTCAGAAAATGAATCAGCGTCACGTCCTTAGAAAAGATTTTCTTGAACACCATGTCCAGCGTTGGATCCAGAAATGTACGCTGTTTAATGATTTCAACTTGCTTTTGGACTTTTTCTTCAAAAGTTGCCATATAGATTCCTGGCGGGAACGCCCCCGCAAAGGCATAAGGCGGACTGGCCTTACATATCTATACACGATGTGATTGCCGAAAAATTTCCAAGATTTCTGTAAAAATCTTGTAAAAAACGTGTGGTAGTCCGCAAATGCAAAAATGGGAAGCCCTCACCATGAGGGTTCCCTAGAATCTTTTTATGGGATTGTTGTTAGGAGACGGAGGTTATTCTTCTGTTTCTAGCTTTACGCAACGAACGGACTCACCATTTTTCTTTTCTGTCATAGCTCCGTCCGAATAGGCACTACTGGTACCAATGAACCCAGCATAAGCCCATTCCAACTCAGATTCCGGTTCCTGCGGATAAAACCAATAGGCAGTCTCAGTTATTTGTTCAAAAGGATTTCTATAGGTGGTTCTCTTTCCTGCGGCAAGCAATGAGAATCCAGAGGCATTGGATCCAGTAAAAGCAGAGGAACGAAGGCCTTTAAGCCCATCGTCATTATCTTCAGATGTAACCACAATGTGTAAATCATTTTCAGTGAACAAGCGCCAGCCATCAGGGCAAATTCCCTGGTGGTTTTCCTTAATCAAATCGGCACAGCTTTCCGTGTTGCAACGGCTGGGCAAGTCCATCATTTCAGCCCACTGGTACAAGCCACCATATTCATCACAATATGTGGTATCATCCTTATAGCAGTAACGTTCAATTACAGAATCATCGTTCTGGTCATCCACGCCAGCCACATCCTTACCAATGTTAAGGTTTTCAGCCATCACAGTGACAGAATCCTTCACATTATTTGTATCCTTACCGACAATGGTAATGTAGTAGTAGCTGCGGCCATTTCGGGAGTCCGTAAACTGCTTATAACGATCCCTACCGACGTGTGTATTGCCGGCAAGATCATCATAATGATTATAGGGTTCATACACACTACTAGAAGAAACCTTTACACTAGAGCTGCTGCTCTTGGCGGAGCTGGAGGAAATGCCGCCTATCTGCGTCCATTCCCAATCCTTATCTTTTTTATTATAGCTGCAAACAAATACACCTTCGTCTTTTCGATACCAGGCTTTGCCAACTTTTCCTTCATTAGATTCATTACATGGATTTTCAAGTACAGCATAAGCATTGTTCCATTCAAAATCGTACTCAGAATCGCCGGAGGAGCTGCTCTTTGCGACACTGCTAGAGGAACTGCTAGATCCCCGATCGGGGTCGGGGATGACACTGGAGGAAGAACTACTCTTTGCGGAGCTGCTAGATCTCTCGACTTCGCTCGAGATGACATCGGAAGAAGAACTCGAGACCACACTGCTGGAGGATTCTTCCACACTCGAGGAGGAAGAGGAATCGTCGTCCTTCGCACCAGTACCAGAATCATCACCGCAAGCAACAAGTCCCAGCAACAATGCCGCCAAAAACAAAAGAGCTCCGAGGACGATTCCCCAGAGCTTTTATAGATAGAATGTCACGCCTTATTCGCCATGAACTCGGCTATTCTGGCCCTAAGTGCAGCGTTTTCATTTGTCAATGAAGAATTTTCATTCGCCAGCGTGGAAATTTCCTTCGCCTGGTTGGCGACCTGCTTTTCGAGCTTCCGGCGATAATCGCCAGCGCTTTCGAATCCCAACCTCTGGCCGATACTCACGAATTCCTTTTCCAGTTCCATGAAGTACTCCTTGCTGATATACTCTCCTAAATATACCTTAATCTTCTCCAACATCAAAGAGCGGAGATTATTAGGCATCTTTTCGAACAAAGACTCAACCAGAGAAAGGCGTTCCTCAATTGCCTTTGCGTTAAACGCATACTTCATGATGAGCGCGCCCAGGGCGGCTTCCGGATTTTCTGAAGCGGAAATATCCTCATCCGCAATATCCGCGAGATTCACCAGCACACATTCAAAGGGCAAATCATTGCCCTGGAACTTGGCACGTTCCTTGTTCCTGAACGTTGCCAGCGGGTCCCAGTCCTTGCGACCGTTGTAGATAATCACAGCCTTGGAAGGCAACCAGCGGAAATCCGTGTTGTTCTTATCCACCATGACGTTAAACATGTAGCGCCCGATCTGGTCAATGACAGCGTTGTCATCGTAGGACTTGTGCTCCAGAAGCAAGCCCACGAACACGTCCTTGCCGGCAGCCTTCGCCTTGAACGCCACATCGGCTTCACCCCGTTCGCCCACGTTATTGTAAGTGCTGGGCAAACGCTCGAGAGTCCCCAAATCAATATCGGCAAGCATGCGACTCAAATTGCCGTTGTTCCTTGCGCTCAGTTCCAGCAAGGCACGAGCATTTACAGGAACCGAATAGACGAACTTGAAAAATCCGTCGTGATCACGATTGTTATCCATATACCTATGCGATACCAGCGGGAACGCCCCCGCAAAGGCGCAGAGCGAAATTGCCCTACTTATCTATACACGAGGTAATGGTCCGGAAATTTCTCTATTTTACGTAAAAGTTCTGTAAACTTTGCATCTAGTGCGCTTCGCTAGCCGATAACGAACCAACCAGACGACTTATTCCACAGGCTAGTTAGGGGGAGTCCGTGACACCAACTCCCACACACATCTTGAGCAGTCAAGTAGCCGAGTCCTTACCTGATTACGAGGCTGCTTGCAAGGGGGAGTCCAGAGGGGGGAACAGAGTTCCCCCTTTGCGTCTAGTGCGCTTCGCGCACGAAAAAACCCCAGATCTTTCGATCTGGGGCTTTTCAGCGGGAAGAGCGAGATTCGAACTCGCGATAGGATTAAGTCCTATACGTCCTTAGCAGGGACGCGCCTTCGGCCAGCTCGGCCATCTTCCCATCTTTGGGGCTCTAATTTTAGATATTTATCCCGATTTTTTCAAGGGGTAATCCGAAAATACCTAAATTTTACCATATATATACGGAATTTTCCCATGGCCGACCAAAAAAAGAAGAGAAAAGTGGCTGCCAAGACCAAGTTCTTCAGCATCGCCACCGTAAGAAAGTTTTTCAAGATCATAGCAGCATTCGCCCTGGTGGGTCTGATCTGCTGTATTCCTGCCTATATCGTAGTTTTCAAGATCCTGCCCGCCCGAGATCCGGACAACCAGTTCAATCGCGAAACCATCATGCAGGTGCTTTCCGGTGAAACTCGTGTCTATTACGATAACGGGGACACCCTTTTGGGCGCCTTCTTCGATGCAAACCATCGTCTGTACCTCCCCTACGGCGATATTCCCACCAATGTGGTGAACGCCCTCATTGCAGCGGAAGACGCAAACTACTGGAACCATGTGGGATTTGACTTCTCCGGCTTTACCCGTGCCATGTTCAGCAACGTGAAGAACGGAAAAATGCGTCAGGGCGGCTCCACACTTACCCAGCAGACCGTGAAGAATATCTTTGGCCGCGAGGAACGTTCCATCAAGGAAAAGTGGAAGGAACTGATCAATGCCTTGCGCATGGAAACCCACTTCTCCAAGGAAGAAATTCTGGAATTCTATCTGAACCAGTTCCATGTCTCCGGCACCGGCAAGGGTGTAGCCATCGCCGCCCAGTATTTCTTCGACAAGGATTTGTTCAGCAAGGCTCCCAAGGACAAACTGACTCTTGGGGAATGCGCCTTTATCGCAGGTTCCGTGAAGGGCCCCTTCAACTATGACCCCTTTATCCAGAAGAACGAGGAACGCCGCCAGCGCGCACTGAAGCGTGGCCAGGAACGTCTGCGCTATGTTCTGGGACGTATGGTGGACCAGAAGTACATCACCCAGGAAGAGATGGACAAGGAACTGAGCAAGCCTCTGGAATTCAAGCACGGCAACTTCCGCTTCACCATGAGTACGATCCTGGAACGCGTGGAAGAACGACTGAACAGTGATTATTTCACCGAATTTTTCAAGAGCAAGGATATTGATGACTGGCACAAGGCTCAGCTGACCATCGTGTCCACCGTGAACCAGGAATCCCAGGAAGCAGCCAAGCGCGCCCTCCAGGCAAACATCAGTAACCTGCAGCTTCAGCTGGGCGGATTCGTGTTCCCCAAGGCCCAGTACATTACCAAGGCAAGTAAGGCCCGAAAGGGCGATTATCTCTATGGCGCCGTGGAAAAAATTACCACCAACGCCAAGGGCAAGATCAGTTCCATTACCGTAAGCTTCGGACAGCTGAAGGGCGAAATCAACGAAGCGGCTCTCAAGAGCTTTAACACCCAGACTGGTGCCGACGCAGACAAGGTTTTCGCAGGAAACATTTCCACTGGCACCATCATTCTGGTAAGCGTGCTGGACGATAAGCCCGTGAATGGCGCCGTCCCCTGTAAGATTGAAACGGAACCGGTGCTCCAGGGTGGCCTCCTGGCCATTAAGGACGGTCAGGTCATTGCAAGCCAGGGCGGTTTCCACAATACTGGTTACGACCGTAGCTTTAAGGCACTGCGTCAGCTGGGCTCCAGCTGGAAACCCCTGCTTTATGCCCTCGCCATCAAGTACAACTGGAATTACCAGGACGTTCTGGAAAATGACTTTAACGTATTCCAGTTCACCAACCAGTTCTACTACCCCCGTCCCGACCACAAGAACAAGGGTGACGTTGTGAGCATCGCCTGGGCCGCCACCCGATCCGAAAACGTTGCAAGTATCTGGCTGCTGGAACACCTGCTGGACAAGCTTTCACCGGAAGAATTCCAGGGCGTGGCTGACGAGAACAATTACTCCCAGAAACCGGACGAAGACCAGAAGGCTTACTTCATTCGCCTGCGCGATAAGTTCGGCCTGACCATGAACGACAACGTCCGTCAGGAAATTGAGTTCAGTAAGGCAAAGGAAAAGCTTGTTAACCAGTACATGTCCGAAGGTAAGGAAGAAACAGCCCGCGCTCTTCAGAACCTGCGTTACGGTACGTACAACGATCTAGCCCTGAAACAAGCCAAGAAGGATCCGGAAAGAACCCGCTACATCAACCACAACTTCAAGCGCTATAGCGAAATCCTGAGAGCCCGCGAAATCAAGGAACTGGACCCGGATGTGGCAGATACCTTACAGCCCCTCAGTTCCGTACTGCTGTTCGGCAGCTTCTCTCTGGCAGACTTCAAGCGCCTGAACATCACCATGGAACAGGTGGACAAGGAAAAGAATTATCTGGAAGCAGACCAGATTCGCTACTGGCCCGACTACAGGCGCTCTCTTGCGATGGCTGAGTTCGCACGTTTCGCCAAGGAAATCGGTATCCAGCAGAAACTGCAGAAGGTGTTCAGTATGCCGCTGGGTGTAAACGACATTCCCTTGTCCGACATCACCACTGCCTACCAGACGATTCTTACCGGCAAGATTTACAAGTGCAAGAGCGGTGGAGACGTTTGGACCGAGCCCTGCCTGATCAAGGAAATCAAGGACCGCAACGGTAACGTGATCTTCACGGATTCCATCGAAAGCAAGACCATCCTGGATGAAAACGTCACCACCCAGATGGCAGCCATGCTTCATTCCGTATTCCAGAACGGTACCGCCCGCAGCCAGTACAACAACATCACGGTCTCCGCACCTGATAACGGTACCACCTGGCGTTATCCTGTCTTTGGTAAGACCGGTACCACCAACGATTACAAGAACGTGGCCTTCCTAGGCGCCATCCCCACTTACAACAAGGACTTGGGCGGCGCCACTGCGGAATCCGTCGTCGCTATCGGCAGTTATGTGGGCTTCGATAATAACAAGCCCATGAAGGTGGGCCGCACTCGCATTTCCGGCGCCTATGGTGGCCTCCCCCAGTGGGCATCTTTCGCCACCGACGAAATCCGCGTGCTGGGAACTCCCTATCAGGTAGACTTCCTGGATCTTCCGTCCCAGCTGGCAAAGGAAGTCCCGCTGATTCTTAAGAAGCAGAGAGGCGAACTGATGGTGGACCCCATGACGGGTATCGCACTTGCCAGCGGCGAAGCTACCGAAAGACGTCCCATGCCCTGGCTGGACGTGCCGGGATTTATTCCGCCCCAGGTTCACGAATTTGCTGCAGAAAGCGCAGCGGAAATTGGCATCATGACCAGCATGGAAATGATGAACACTGCACCCGCAGTTCCTGAAGTTCCCGCAACGGAACAGCCCGCTGAAGCCACCGCAGAAAGCGCACCTGCAGTTCCCCAGGCAGCCGCTGAACAGGCAAACGCAGCACCCGCTGCTAGCACTCCGCAGCCTGTCGCAGGCGAAGGTTCTGCCAGCGAAGTTCCTGCCACCGCCGCAGCTGCGACTGTTGACGCACCCGCAGCCACCGCACAGCCCGCAGCAAGCGCACCCGCTCCTGCCGCAGCCCCTGTTGCCGCTCCGGCACCTGCGCCCAAGGCCTCCAGCGATGACGAATGGGATTTGCCTGCAGACTTTGACGGCAAGAAGATGTTCGTCCCCATCGAAGCAGAATAACCGCTGGATGATGCGGAACAGAACTTGAAATTTTTTGGTTTAGGTTTATGGATAAGAGAATTACAAAGAACGTGAAGAAATTGCAGAGTCTGGCGGTTGCTGCGGCAGCCACACTGCTGACTGCTTGTGCAGGCGGCACGCCTGCCCCCTGCACCGACGTACCCGTCCAGAACATTCCTCAGGACAACCCGACGGAAACAACCGCGGTAACAAGCAACCCCACGGAACAGCCGGCGGTGCAGCAGCCCGCAGTGCAGAACGTGCCCGAAGCAAAACAGGCCGCAGAACCGGAAGTAAAGACCGCCAAGCCGGAAGCACAACCTGCGGCAAAGACCAGCGAGGTTTCTCAAGAAACGAAGTCTCCCAGCACTTCCAAGGAACCCGAGACTGTACAGCCTGCGGAATTGGAAAAGAAGACTGTCGCACCGGATCCTTATCAGGACTTCCCCGCTCTGGCACACCAGATTTTCGCACACGCCGATACTTTGTACAAACAGGGTCTGGTAGACTCCGCCGTCACCTACTTGCAGCGTTTTCGCATTATCAAGCCCCTGTGGAATCAGTGGGAACAGACCGCCGACTCCCTGCTCCAGGAATTTGGAAAAACCAATGCAGAACTGGCCAAGCAGTTTGAACCGCTGGTCATGCAGATCATCAACATGAACCGCGTGCAGACCGCCTACAGCATGGTGGCAGAAACAGCGGACAGCTTGATTTCCCTGGCTCCCGGCGATTCCCTCACTCAGTTCGCCAAGGAACAGAAGCAGATCGCTTACAACAACACCTTGAAGCGTGCCCAGAAGGAAATGGCTTCCATCAAGGCTCTGGCTGAACAGCAGGCAAAGTTTGCGGAAGCCGAGCAGCGTGCAACGGATTTCCAGATGCGCCATCGCGACTTTGAGGAACAGCTGAAGATTCAGGCCCTCATCGACTACATCAAGGGACTCGCCCAGGCTACCGATTCCGAGGACGCCAAGTATTGGGAAAAGAACGATCCGGCCGAAGCCATGAAGAAAGCCGACGAGCTGATGGCCGCCAAGAAGTATGCCCAGGCCAAGGAACTTCTGAACAAGTTAAAGGCAAGCACTCTCCGCAAGGAAGCCATGGAAAAGTACGTCCAGCTGGCAGACGCATTCTGCAACGCCCAACGTAAGGAAACGTCCCAGCTGTTCGCCAAGGCCCAGAAGCAGAAGGACACCGCCAAGAAGAAGGACCTGATGAAGGCCGCCATCGAACCGCTGGACAAGTGCCTGGGTGAATATCCCGAAAGCACCTTGATCAAGAAGGTTCAGGACAACAAGAACTTCCTGGAAAAGGAAATGGCAAAGTGATTGACGCAGGTTGGTGGGAATACGGCCAGTACGCCGCATTCTTTATCCTGGGAGCCGTAGTTAGCCTCATCAATAGCATCGCTGGCGGCGGTAGTTCCTTAAGTCTTCCCATCATGATATTCCTGGGAATTCCTCCTACCGTGGCAAACGGCACCAACCGCATCGGCCTCATTATCGGAAACATCAGCAGCGTCCACAACTTGTCCAAGCACGGCTACCTGAACAAGAAACTGTTCAAGCAGCTGTTCCTCCCCTCTTTAGTGGGCGCATGCATTGGCGTCTTCTTTCTGGTGAGCATCGGCGACAAGGCCTTCCAGGCAGTGATCGCCGGCGCCATCTGTCTTGTGGTCATCATGAGCAGACTGCGCAAGGATATCTTCGGCAAGCCCCCTGCCACACCTCCCGAAAAACTGACTCCTGGAGGCGCCATCGGATTCGCCCTGGTATCCATCTACGGATGCATCGTGCAAATCGGCGTGGGCTTCGTCCAGATTTTCAGCCTCACCCGTTACACCGGCCTGGACCCCATTCACGTTAACGCCCTGAAGAACTGCCTTACCACCGTATTCCTGATTGTGAGCACCGCAGCCCTCGCCGTCGCCGGAAAGGTGAACTGGCCCATCGCCATCGTCATGTCCGCAGGCGCCTGGTGCGGCGGATACTTCGGCAGCGCCCTCCAGCGCAAGAAAGGCAACAAGTTCATCGAGAACTTCATCAGCGTCTGCAGCATCGCCCTTGCGATCTACCTGATCGTGGATTTGATTTTGCAGAAATAATTTTTTTGCGTTTCTTTTTCGGTTTAAGAACCTCGGACAGCCCGCTGAACAAGGACTGTTCCAGCACCTCGTCCCCTGCGGTCAGCCGCTCCTTCTGGGGCTTGTCCAGCTTCTTGATTCGAGCTTCCAGGCGTAGGGCCAGTTCCTTGGACTCCAGCTCAAATGTTTTGAGGATACACTCCGGCGGGAAAGCCTTGGTAAACCGCGCCCCCTTGCCGGTACAGTGCTGCTGGTAGCGCGCCTGGACATCTACCGCATAGCCCGTGTAGATGCGGCCTCCAGAACAACGAAGCATATAGACGAAGTGTGACACGAGGAGGAATTACTTGTTATGAGTTACGAGATACGAGATATGAATTATGAATTATGAGTTATGAGTTATGAGTTATGAGTTATGAGTTCGTAATTCATAATTCGTAACTCATAATTAAAAAAAGCGGGCCGAAGCCCGCGATTTAAATCTTAGTGATGTCCGTGACCACCTTCGGGTTCATCCTTACTGGGCTTGGAGACCAGGCTCATGTAGATGGTACCGAGGATTGCGGCACTGAAGGATCCCAGCAGGATACCCAGCTTGGCGGAGTCCTGACGGTCGCCCACATCGAAGGCGAGGCTTGCCACGAACAGGGCCATGGTGAAGCCGATACCGGCCAGCATGCCACCGCCCCACAGCACCTTCCAGCTATAGCTGGGCTGCTTGGAAATGCCAATCTTTACAGCCAGGAAACTGAAGACGAAAATACCGATAGGCTTACCGAAGATCAGAGCCAGAGCAACAGCGCCCATGACAGGAACTTCTACGCCACCCAGCTTGACTTCTACGCCAGCGTTAGCCAGAGCGAAGAGGGGCATGATAAAGAAGTTGACCCAAGGTACCAGGGGCTTGTAGAGGCGTTCCTGGAGGGAAATACTTTCGGAAGCGCTCTGTCTCAGGAGGCTCAGCACACGGTACTTTTCGTTGCTGTCCTGAGATTCGCCGGAAAGAACATGGTCCATGCCAGTAACAAAACCGCGGATCTTACCGCTAGTGACCACAGCCTTGGCAGGTACGGAAAGGCCCAGCAGCACACCAGCAATAGTGGGATGAACGCCGGACTTTACGAAGAATGCCCATACAGCGACACCAATAATCCCATGCAGGAACATATTGCGGACGCCAATTCGGAACAGAACGTTAATGAGAACCAGCAAAGCAAAGGCTGCGCCCAGGGCGCCAAACACAATGCCGTCACCGCTGGGGTAACCGATGGCAATCACAAGAATTGCGCCAATATCATCCGCAATGGCCAAGGTCAGGATCATAACGCGGAGAGCGTGGGGAACCTTCTTGCCAAGGATCGCCATACAGCCCACCACGAAGGCAATATCCGTTGCCGTAGGGATACCCCAACCGCGGGAAGCGTCGGTACCGGTAGCAGCGTTTACGCCAAGGAAAATCAAAGCCGGGAACAGCATACCGCCAGCAGCCGCAAGGATAGGAAGGCTTGCTGCCTTGGGATCGTGAAGTTCACCGTAGGTCATTTCGCCCTTCACTTCAAGACCAATGTTGAAGAAGAAGATGGTCATGAGGGCGTCGTTAATAAGCCAGTGGAGGGTAAATCCGTGATGGATGCCCAGGAGGGTCGCCAGGTCGTGGCCAGCAATGTTAATGGCAAAAGGCAGGTGCCACACATGTTCGTAACTATGGATACCCAGGTTTGCCCACAGGAGGGCCGCAACCGTCATGATAATCAAAACGATGCCGCCGGTGGTTTCCACCTGCATCAAGCGTTCGATGGGGGTTAAAATCTTACGAACCGGGGTTTCCGGGATCAAATCTTCGATCTTGTCGCTGCTGGTCACTTTTGCGGACATAGACACCTATGGTTGATTGTTTTAATATTCAGCCTTATGCATTAAAAGATAATCAAATTTTTTCTCGATATAAAAAAAGAATCCCCGGATTTTGACATCCGAGGCATTCTTTCCGATAAACGGTTTTGTGGTCGTATACCGCAGCGCTGATTAGAACTGCTGAGGCGGCCAACGAGGATTCTTGGAAGACATGTCGATCTTGTAGAAGTCGCGTTCGAAGCGACCGTCATCCAGACCGTACATCTGCATGATGTGGCGAGCCATCCACTTGCCGAGCTTCAGGATAGTGAGCTTCTTGCGCAGACGACCCTGGCAGTCACGGTTCATGATATCCGGAAGAGTGGAGGTGGTAAGGATTTCGTCGATAGCGGGGCTGTTCAGCTTTTCACGAGCTTCTGCACTGGTGTGGAAGTGGGTGACGCCGAAGCACACGCGGTTGGGGTTACCCTTCTTGATGTGTTCGCAGCACTGCACGATGGTAGTACCGGTACGGACCATGTCATCGAATACGATCACGTCCTTGCCTTCGATTTCGTCGATGCTGATGTCGGAAAGTTCCGGGTTGAAGGTCATGGAGATTTCACGTTCGCCGGTACGGACCTTGTCCATCACCACGCGCTTACATTCGGGGAGCTGGAGGGCATCGTATACAGCGTTCATGAAGGGGCGAGCGCCCTTATCCGGAGAGACGATCACCAGGTTGTTACCGTCCTTACCGCACTGCACGAAGTTGCTGTTCTTGATGTAATGTGCATAAACGTCGGTAGGAATCAGGTTGTGGAAGTGACCTTCGAAAATATCGGAGAACAGGTTCTGAACCTTGATGGAGTGGTTGTGGCAAGTAACCACAGCGTCCACACCGGACTTCTTCAGCAATTCAGCGTAAAGCATGCTGGTGAATGCCTGGCCATCGAACTTCTTCAGGTCGATATCCGGACGATCCTTTTCCAGTTCGCCGATACGATGAGGACCGCGGTCCTGTGCGGAGTAGAACAGGTCCGGTTCAACCAGAACCACGCGTTCTGCGCCATTGTCCTTAGCGGCGCGAGCCAGGATCATGTTGCGCATGGCGTAGTCGTTACGGCTACGTTCGTGGTTAGAAACAGAGCAAATCAAAACAATCTTGCCTTCCAGACGATGGCCGATATGTTCCAAGTCGTCGGCGTCCAGCATATAGCGGGGGCAGAATTCGGAGTTGGCGAAAGTCTTCAGGGAGACCACGTCGGAAATGTCTTCGCGGAGACCGATGTACTGAGCCATGTCGATGGCAAACGGATCATCGGTGAAGTTACCGGTCACGATAAAACGATCTGACATAAGATTGCCTTGTTTTAAGGTTTTTTGAGGTTTGTATAGTGAAATATAGAATGAATTCCTACAGGTTTCAACTTACAAATACCTTTATATTCATAATCGTTTCGCCCCCAAGCACACCCTAGAAAGGAATTACCCCTTGTTTTTTACCCCTTATTTTTTTGTAACTTTATGATATGGTTAGGTTTACGAAGATATTAAGCATCTTGATATGCTGTTCTGTATTATTAGGCACAACGGGTTGCGCCTATAATTCCACAAATCCCATCGCTCGATACGCCTCTTATGGAGGTACCTATGGCTCTCTGCCAGGATTAGCTTGTTTAGCAATTGGAGGTGCCGCAGCAGAAAGCGACGAAGGTGCTGAACTGGCAGTACTTGGACTGGTCCTGGCAGGTGCAGGATTTGTAGGCGGAGTCGCCATTGGCGGGACCGTGGGCCTGTTCCGCTGGTTCCTGCTGGGAGACCTGGAACCCTACAACCGAGATGACGGAGGGATTCCCCCGGAACTTTACGAAGGAACCGACGACACACCTCCCAAATACAAGGACGCGGAACCTGACCCCGCAAGAAAGTCTAAGCCAGCATATGACGACCCCTGGCAAAAATCACCCCTCGCAGAATAAACTTCAAACAATGAAAAAGCCGACGGAATTACCGCCGGCCTTTTAAATGTCATCCTGAGCGAAGCGCGTAGCGCGGAGTCGAAGGATCTAATTAGAACTCGATAATCCTGTCGTTCTGCAGCAACTGTTCCCAGCTCTGTCTTTCGCGGACAACCTTCATTTCGCCGTTAGTGTACATCACTTCGGCAGCGTAACGACGGCTGTTGTAGTTGCTGGACATTGCTGCACCGTAAGCGCCTGCGTCGTGGAGAACCAACAGGTCGCCCACCTTAGCCTTCGGGAGCTTGCGAGTCACAACGAAACCGCCTTCTTCCTGAGTGAACACGTCACCGGATTCGCACAGCGGGCCGCCAACAACAGCATCAACAGTTTCGTTCAGTTCGCGGCCATCGCGGGCGATGACAGAGATCTGATGGTAGGAACCGTAGAAGCTGGGGCGAACCAGGTCGGTAAAGCCAGCGTCCACGATGTAGAACAAGTTATCGCCCTGCTTTTTCACAGCGCGGATTTCTGCCATGAGGTAACCGCTTTCTGCAACCAGGTAACGACCCGGTTCCACTTCCAGATGAACGTCGTGACCGATGCTCTGCTGGATGTTCTTGCGGGCATTGTCCCAAATGCCATAGTAAGCCTGCATGTCGATATGCGGGCCCTTGTTTTCTTCGTGGTATTCGATGGGCAGGCCACCGCCAGCGCTGATGGTGCGCAGGTGAGAACCGAGACGACGGCTTGCGTCGCACATTGCCTCTGCCACAGATGCCAGATGTTCAAAATCAGAACCGGAACCGATATGCATGTGCAGACCAGTGATCCACATGCCGTTTGCCTGGGCAAGCTTCACGCAGTCCTTGATCTGTTCGTGCCAAATACCGTGCTTGGAAAGATCGCCACCGGTGTTGGTCTTGCGGGAATGACCGTGACCGAAACCCGGATTCACGCGGATAGTCAATTCAGACTTGACGCCTGCATCAGCCAGCTGCTGGATCATGTCGGGAGAACCAACGTTCACAGCGATGTTGTGTTCCTTCACCAATTCCAGGGCGTCCTTGTCGAAGATGTCGGCAGTGTAGACGATTTCGGGAACCTTACCCTTTTCGCAGCCGCCCTTGTAGCCGGCCTTGAGAGCGCGCACGATTTCGCCAGCGCTCACAGCATCCACCACGCAACCCTGCTTGCGGACCAAGGAGATCACGCTCAGGTTCGGGCATGCCTTCTGGGCAAAGCGGACGTTATCAAAAACCTTCACTTCCTTGCAACGCTGTTCGATAGTTGCGCGGTCGTAAATCCAAAGCGGGGTGCCGAACTGAGCGGCAGCCTTCACAAACTGTTCTTCGGGGATATTAGTGTTCTTCATATGGCGCGAAATTTAGAAAAACTTCGCCCGGTGTCATCCTGAGCGGAGCGAAGCGAAGTCGAAGGATCTAGCAAAAACATTTCGTTCAACCGGGTTTATAGTTTCATCTTACAAAAAACGTAAACCCGTTCGAATGGCTGCGCCACTTCGGTCCCTAACAGAAGCCGCAACGATTTATAAGTCATCCCCTTAATCCATCTTCCAGTTCCTTGATAGAGGGCAGACTGCTCTTGAAATCCTTCGGGTAAATCTTGGCCAATTCAAATTCCGAAATGGCAATGGGATTGACAGTTCCCTCCAAAGAATACTGCGCAAGAATTTCGTCCTTGTCCTTGCACACCAAAATTCCAAGCGTGGGCTTGTCTTCCGGAGTTTTCAACAGGTGATTCACGGCCACCACATAAGTGCTAAGCTGTCCAATGTACGCAGGTTCAAACTTTCCTGTTTTCACTTCAACCACCACATAACAATGCAACCTAGTGTTGTAAAAGAGCATATCCAAAAACTGCTCCGTTTCGCCAACCATCAAACGGTATTCTCGCCCCATGTAGGCAAAACCACGGCCAAGTTCCATCATGAACATTTCAATATTCTTGAGCAGAGCATCTTTCAGTTCCCGCTCCTCAAAATCGCCACGAACTTCCACAAAGTCAAAGCAATACGGGTCTCGAGTCAATTCACGAGCCAAATCTCCCTGCGCCTTGGGCAAAGTCGTGGTGAAATTTGTAACAGCTCGACCTTCACGCTCATACAAATCCGTATCAAGAAACGTGAGCAACACGGAACGGGACCAGTTGTTTTCAATGGTCTTTTTTACGAAGAATAGAGCCTTTTTAGGGGATCCTTTGCAGGAATCGATGATAAAGCGATGATGTCCCCAAGGAATTTTCTTCAAATCGTCCACAAGTTGTGGACGATTTTGTCCATCTACAAAATCTTTGTACAAGTCATAGAAATACACCGCATATTTCAAAGTCGTAGGCGAAAACCCCTTGGCATTTGGAATTTCACGGCGCAAGTCTTCGCTAAGTTTTTTATAAAACCCGCTGCCATAAGTATTCTGAAATTGCTTCTGCTGAATATCGCGGCCTAAACTGTAGTAAAAGCCAATCAGTTCGCCGTTGACGGCAATGGATGCCTTGATTTGTGATTGAGCATAACGCTTCTTGAGTTCGCAAACCCAAGTAGTGTAATCTTGTGGCAGAATATTGGATTTTTGTTTGGCCATAGTATCTCCTTTAAATTGAAAAAACACCTGATTCTTATCAGGTGTTCAGGAGACATTTCGTAACGCTCGGGATAAACAATAGATTTTTCAAAAAATCTTGCAAGGGTTACTTTGTTAAAGATTTGTAATTTCTTAGTCCCTCTTGACAACCATTTGGAATGAGTTTATATTAACTGCCGACGAAGATAATCCGTGTGATAGTGGTGTGAAGTTTTTTCCGAAAGGTTTAGCTTCCAAGTCCCAGCGCGGCAGTTGCATCGTTTGACATTAGCGGTAAAGAAAGCAGGAATCGGATCAGCGAGTGACGCGGCTGATTAGGGGAGTGGGCCTCCGCCTGCGAAATGGCAAACACATCCTCGGTATTTTGATACCGAACCATTAACCAAAAAATGTTGTTTTAACCAATGCACGCCAAGCGTGTGTTGTATTGACTTGTCGTACCCAAAGTCCATGGAGGCCTTGGGTATGGTTTGTCATCATAAGGAAATAATATGGGCGTTTTTATTCATTTAAACGTATCTAATAAGGTCTCTCCGGAACAGTGGGAAAAGGCATACGAAGAAACCCTAACTCTAGTGGAAAAATTCAACCTCGTAGAATACGATGAAATAAAAAAGTTTGATCGTAAAATTTACTGTCTAACACACAGTAAAGAAAGGGAAATTAACGGTCGACTTGGCTGGCTTACAATAGGCGACGGAACTTTTTTGAGGACTGCAGAAGACCATTTTCTTCCTAGAAGAATTCCCGAATCTGATCCAACGGAAGAATACGCCGACCCGTTGATGTACGTTCTTGCACAACATGGTATTGTCAATTTTGAGAACCCCTCCATTAATAACCTTCATGAATACTTTGGAAGCAAAACTCAAGGTGAGCCATACCATATGGCGCTACTTGCCATAGGTTGCTTACTGGACGATCGTTTGAATGGGGAAGCAATTTGCTCTGGCGATATTACCTACGGTCAATGCTATTATGCAATTGAAGAAGCAAATCGTTATCTGAAAACACCGATTAAGACACCTTTACGCTGCGACTTGAACCGCCTTTTCGAACGGGTGTCTAAACTTCCAATAGAAAATGAAAAACGTATTCTAACTTTCGAAGCCACTTATCTAGGTCCAAAGAACAAGGAATACTTTGATTTTATTGAACAAAGGTTTGACGAGTCCGCAAAACGCGATTTTGTCAGAGCAAAACTGAATGGAAATGGACTTGGAACGTATGGATTTTCTAGGAGTATTCGGGACATCCTCGCCTACCCTATTCCCGTTTCCGTTGTTTGCGAAGAGTTTGTCGCCATGAACCCCGAAAGTTTGCTGGGCAACGACAAAACCGGCAACCCATACGAGATGTTCTTAAATCATATTCTAGAGACGAATATCCATGTGCAGAAAAAAGATTTACACAACTGCCTAGATGTAGATGAAGCCTCCGGCGAAACAATGTGTGTAGAAAAACAATTTGCAAGCGTATTCCTTATGGGAGCGAGGAATAAAAATGTTGATCGTTTTGTTCCCCTTGATGAGTTGAAGCAACAACTTGCATCTGTCATCGGCACAAAATGTGATGTAGAAAAAATTGTTGAAGAATATTTAAAAAAGAACGCCTCGGCGAGACCCGATAATTGCACCCTGCTGAATGACGTTCACGACAAATTTAACGCAGAACAAAAAGCTGAAAAAGAAAAATACGATATTGCAGATTATAACCACCTTCCTTTTTACGAAAAGGGCGATTCAATATGCCCAAAACTCCTAGAGCAAATTAAAGAATGGATTGAATTTTATAAGGCGGCAACTAAGGAAGAATATTATGCTGAAATTTCAAAGAAAAAATTTGAGGAAATGTTCAAATATTTTGCCTTACAGAACAAAAACCTTCGTTTGATGAAGGATACATGGGAGAAAATTTTTAAGAATATAGAAACGCATCCAGAAAAATTTGAACGTTATTATCCCATGGTTCGTGTCAGTATCAATTCAGATGGAGTACAGGATTTAGTTCGTGCCTATGTGGAAAACGACGAATTTTATGAATTCTGCCAGACACTATAAGGATTATTGTTCATGAGCGCAAAGTGAAATATGGAAAAGATTAGCCCGGTTTGCGGGGATTTTCTGCATCAAATATCAAAAATATGAGACAATTCTTTGAAGAATGGAATCCAATTTTAAATCGTCAGCCAACGGCTGGCGAATTAGAAAATGCCAAAAATGCACAAAAAGCGATTTCAATGTTCAAGGATGAATACCTGCTGGACTTCATCAATGTTGAAGAGCTTGGCGAACGAAATCCGCAAGATATTGATGAACGAGTTGTTGAAAACTCCATTTAGCACACTTTTAACACTCAAAAATTAAATTTTAGCACACTTTATCACTCTGAAAATTATATTTTAGCACACTAAGGAACAGAGATATGGAAGACAATGTCATTTTGCAGGTGCTTGCCGAACAGAAAGAAGAAATCCTGAACATGGATACATCTTCCCTCGTGCCACGTTTTGAGGAATCTCTATTTGAGTTTGATTCTGCCTTGGCCCAAGTGGTCATCGGCGTTAGACGCAGTGGAAAATCTACACTTTGCCATAAGGCACTAAAGAGCAATAACATTTTGTACGCTTACGCGAACCTTGATGATGACCGTCTCTATGGGATTTCCACAGAGGATTTGAACAAACTTCTCTGCGCCTTATACCAGATTTATGGAACAGACATTAAGTACGTATTCCTAGATGAAATTCAGAACGTCGACGGCTGGCATCTTTTCGTGAACAGGCTCCTGAGATCTGGAATGCGAGTTTTTGTTACAGGCTCAAACGCAAAACTCCTTAGCAGCGAACTTGCTACCCACCTTACAGGCCGCTACAACGAAATAAAACTTTACCCATTCTCGTTTGCTGAATACTGCAAGTTTCACAATGTTGAAACTAGTGGCGTCACCACCAAGGCCGATGCCGCAAGAAAGATCGCGTTCAACAAATACCTGCACGACGGCGGTTTTCCAGAACTGCAGTCCATCAAAAATAAGCGAGCTTACATACAAAGTTTAATCACATCGATTATCCAAAAAGACATCAAGCACAGATTCAACATCCGAAACGCCGAAGTTCTGCAAACCATTGCGAATCATTTCATCAACAATAATTGTCAGGAGATTAACTACAAGGAAATCGCAAAACAATTTGAATTGAGCGCAACTACCATCGCCAAATACGTTGACTACCTAAAGCAAGCTTTTTTGATTTGCCTTTTAAGCAAGCATACCTTCAAAAGCAAGGAACGTCTTCGCAACCAAAAAAGCTATGTCGTCGACACCGGCATTATTGACAATCGCGAAGATATTCTCTCCCCAGAAAATCTCGGGTGGCGTCTGGAAAACGTAGTTTTCATAGAATTGCTGCGAAGGGCGGCCAAAGATTTTCAGGATGTTTATTTCTACAAGCCCACTACACAATCTAAGGAAGTTGATTTTGCTGTATGCAGCCAAGGAAAAGTTGTAGAGCTTGTGCAAGTCGCCTATGACATCAGCACAGAAAAAAGTTTCAAGAGAGAAACATCTGCGCTTGTTAATGCTGCAAGCAAGTGCGACTGCGAAAAGCTGACCTTGATTGCATTTAACGAAAGCCGCGAGGTTCTAGTACAAAACAAAAAAATAAGCATCCAATCAGCCATCGACTGGATGCTTAATTAGAACAAGCGATTACGGCTTACTTAAAGTTCGCAGTCACCTTCAAGCCATCCGTAGGATCAATGGTGCGAGTTGCGTCCTTGATGCCATCGCTCCAGCCAGTAAACATGGCACCGTCCTTGGGAACGGCAGTGAGTGTCACGGGCGTTCCCTTGAAAAACTTTATTTTCTGGGAGGATTTATCCAGCGGCAAGTAATGAACTTGCACGGTGCCGTTGCCGGAACTTGCGAGAGTTACGTCAACCATTTCGCCTAAGGCGAAGTGTTCCTGCATTTCGCTGCGGACCACATCCTGGCGGGTGGTGGCGAAGGTCTTGATTCTGCCTTCGTGTTCTGTCATGGTAGCAACGTTCTTGCTCCAGCGCTTTTGATCGCGGGCAATTTCTGCGGAGATGTCGCCCTGCAATTTATTCATGCGGGCAACCACTCGTTCTGAACTAAAGTTCATACAAAGTGTGGTTGCAATCTGGTTGATAAATGCGGCCTTGAAATTTTCATTCTTCAGCAACATGCGCAGGTGCAGAGTAAACTCAGGATTGTTGGGCCAGCCGGAATTTTCAGCTGTGACAAACTCGAAAATATTTCCTGTCAACTTGCTCTGGGTATTGTCGAAAGCCATATCCGTATCGAACATAAACCACTTCCAGGCAGTCTTGGGATTTTTACTGCGCCAGATCTTTCGGTTGTTGCCGGGCCAGTCGCGGTTGTCTGCAAAAATTTCTGCAGCGTAGTAATTGATTAGGTTGTTCAAGTCCAGCTGTTCGTTGATTTTTTCCAAATCCTCGTCGGTCATTTTCGAAGTCAACAGCAGGTTGGTCAAATCCCTGAAATCCACCGGAGAACCTGTGGCCACGTCACCGGAACTGATCAGCAAATCAATCTGATCACCGTCCAAGTTGTAGTTGGCCAAGTAGTAATTCTTGTTGGAAGATTCGCGGATGTTATGGATGCCGTAGTATTCACCGTTGTAGAAAACGATAGAAGCGCGGCCGTGCTGGTAATCAACGCCCAGACCCTCCGTAATGGAGGATGCCAGCATATCGCGAATGTAGTCAAAGTGGAAATTATTTCCGTTATTGCGGAGCTTGAAACTCTTGAACTTTTTCAGGTTGGGGAATTCCGGGAACAGCGCGTAATCCAGCTTGTTCTTTCCGTACTTTTCGCGGAAGGTGATTTCCACAGATTTCTTGGCCCAGGTGCGGGTGGCGTTACCGCTCATGGCAAGGCCTGCATTCTCGCTAAAACCAGGCGCAGTTTTCCCCGGTTCCAGCAATTCGATGTTCACAGGAATTTCCTTGTCGCCCCAGAAATTCTCGTTCTTGAACAAGCCGGAATCCGCATGGAACATCTGCAGGGGATCTCCAGTAATAAACACGGAGGCAACCGTTGGCTGTTCCTCGAAAATGTAAGTGCGATTGATGACATTACCAGGAACTGCGCCGTCGGTAAAAGTAGCGCAACGCAAAACCGTGGTGGTATCAATCTTCAATTCAGCAGCCATCAGCGGGCTCGTGGCCGTAGGAACAGTGCCGCCCTTTTCGCAGCGGTAATCGTCGGCGCTTCCAAACGCAATACTAAATGCCTTTGAATAAAAACCGGAGTTGGGGAATTCTGTTTTCGCATTTTGTGATGCTGCGTTTTCCACTGCGCCAGCTGTTGCGCCGTAAGGAGTTGCAGCGGCAAAGCCCCAACGTTTCGCGCCGTCTGAACCAGCGCCGGTCGCGACTTCCAAAGACCAGGTTTTTCCAATGACAGCCGCAGGATACATCACAGAATCCACCAACTGTTTTTCGCCGTTAAACAAGTAAAGGGAACCGCCTTCCTTCTTGGACTTGAAATTAGCATGAGGTTCATGACCGCGGCTATAGGCGATGTAGCTGAAAACCTTAATATTCTTCGCAATGGAATCGTGGTTATCAATATCCAGGCGAACGCCCGTAATTTGAGCCATGTTAGGATAGTCCGTGTGGAGCGTAGGCCTGATGGAATAAACCGTGTTGGAATCGCCCGTGCCTTCCAAAATCTTGGTCCAGCCCTTCACATCGCGGAAGCCCTTCTGGGTCAGCTTGAAGTTGATGGAATGGCCTTCGGGAATATAGGCCCTCATCTGGAACATATTTACATTGGAAAGATCTACAGGAACCTTCTCCTTGTCCGTCGCGCCCTTTTCCGTTGCGCCGATAGTCAAGGCCAGAACATAATAGCCCAAAGTTCCCTTCACGGGAATATACTGGGCGCCAGCCCTGTTGGCTCCGTTTTCCACAAAGCAAAAATCAGACTGACCCGGCAACGGCTTGATTTCGCTATTACCGCGACCTGCATAACTTACCGCATCCGATTCCGTTTCGCAATAGGAACTCAAAAGATCTGTGGTATCGTGGGGCGCCACAAAGTCAGGCAAGTTTCTACCGGACAAATACACAATCATATGGGACTTAGCTTTGACCACCACATCACCGAACTTGAACTTCGCGGGATCCGACAAAGTATTGGTCAAGTAAAATCCCTTCAGGTTCACCGCCGTGTCCGCAGGATTATAAACTTCCACCCAGCCGGCGTCACCGCCTTCCTCATCCTTGTAAGACAAGTTCACAACATCCACTTCGGTAAAAACCACCGGGGGCTTTGCCACTACAGCAATCGTGTCTGCGACGGAACCTGACGAACTCGCCATAGAGTCCGCAGCGGAACTAGACGATGCTTCTGACGAACCCGCCGACGCACCTTCAGACGTTCCCTCAACAGATGAACTGGAAACACTCGGGACTATAGATCCTGCGGAGTACCCCGCACTAGAGGAGCTCAAGGATTCTTCAGAATCCGAAGACAGTCCTCCCAAAGGTTGCTCCTCCGGGGCCGTAGAACTTTTTTCGTCGCCACAAGCACCAAGGCCTAACGCCAGCGCACTCAAAATGCCAGCAAAAGCAAATTTCATTCTCTTCATTTTCCAAAACCACCAATCTTTATGAACAAGATAACTTGAATATATAAAAGAAAAGGCGCCTCCTAGGAGACACCTTCTCAAAAATCAACACTCTCTTTACGTTTGGGAAAGGAGAGTGTTAGGGAGGGCGATGCCTTCCCTTATCTATTTAAGCCTTGATGACCTTGTTGGCACCTTCGTCCCAGTTCTTGCCGTCGCAAACGAACTTGTATTCGTATTCGCCGGGGAGGACTTCCAGCTTGATCTTCCAGAGACCAGACTTCTTGTCCTTCTTCAGCATGTCAACGTCAACCATCCAGTTGTTGAAGGAACCAGCAACGGAAACGGTGGTTGCCAGGGGGCATTCAGCTTCGAGAACCACAGCCACCTTCTTAGCAGCCTTGGGAGCAGCCTTCTTAGCGGGAGCCTTCTTTTCTGCAGCGGGCTTAGCAGCGGCCTTGGGGGCAGCAGCCTTTGCAGCCGGCTTAGCGGCAGCCTTGGCGGGAGCAGCCTTTGCTGCAACCTTCTTTTCTTCGGCCTTGGCAACAACCTTCTTTTCAGCAGCCTTTGCAGGAGCCTTCTTTTCGGTAGCCTTAGCAGCCGGCTTTGCGCAAGCCTTCTTAGCAGCGGGCTTTGCTACAACAGTCTTAGTACCTTTAGACATTATTTTTCTCCTTGTTTAATTTGCGTGCAATAATAGTAAAAAAATATTTATCTGTCTAATCTTTTGCAAATTTTGTGCCAAGGCGCTCCAGAGTCTTGCGAGTCATAGTCAAAATTTCTAACTTGCCATACATGAAGCAGATTATCGCACCTAGCGTATTGAACGCAAACTTTTTGGAACTGGGTAACGGTCTGAAGGCCATCGAGAATGGCGGCGCAGGCCTCGTTCACCTGGATATCATGGACGGAAACTTCGTTCCCAACATCAGCTTTGGCCCGGGCATTTCCGCCTGCGTCAAGAAGGGCACCAACCTGCCCCTGGATTGCCACCTGATGATTGCCAATCCCGAAAACTACGTGGCTGAATTTGCCAAGGCCGGCGCACACCTCATCAGCGTCCATGCCGAAACCACCAACCACCTGGATCGCCTGCTGCACCAGATTCAAGAACTCGGCGTCAAGCCCGCTGTGGCAATCAACCCCGCAACGCCCCTTGCAAACATCAAGCATGTGCTGGACATCGTGGACATGGTCCTCGTCATGTCTGTGAACCCGGGTTTCGGTGGCCAGAGCCTCATCCCCTATTGCCTGGACAAGATCCGCGAACTTCGCCAGATGAAGCCGGAACTGGACATCCAGATCGATGGCGGCGTCAAGCTGGACAACATCCTAGCTTGCAAGGAAGCAGGCGCAAACGTATTCGTGGTGGGTTCCGCCATTTTCGGCAAGCCCAATCCTGAAGAAGTGTGCCGCGAATTCGTCAAGCTCGTCAACGGTTAATTAAAGCCGTCATTCTGGAAGGTACGTCGTTCCCCACGTCATCCTGAGCGAAGTCGAAGGATCTAGCTTTTACAAATTCCGCAAAATCTATCCGCAAGGGTTTATAAAATGAAAAACTCCAGCTTTCGGGCTGGAGTTTTTTCATCCGGAAAAGATCCGTATTTCTCTAGTGGAGTTTCGCCCCATTTACGCGGAACAATTTGTCGCTGGCTCCGTCGCGGGAATTGCCGCGACCATCGCGGATCTGGATTTTCTGGTCATTACGTTCTATGCGGACTCGATTATTCCCACCATTCTCGCTTCGCTCCATACGAGCAGGAATTATTCTGTTTGGATTATTCTTTGACGTCAAGAAAAAAGACCCTATGTGTATTGCATTATTAGGAATAGGATAAAGGTTAGAATACAATCCATTCGCAAAATAAACATCTTCTACATATAAATAGACTCTAAATTCACCAGGTCTTTGAGGGACATTGACCTCGAACTCAATTTCATTTGTTCCGTCAAAAGTCATGGAGGTGTCGTTACCATTGACTTTAATAGTACGGCTATGAACATTTCTGAAATCTACATCTTTCAATGTATCTACATACACAATAGGGATAGAAACCGTATCCAGGAAAAAACAACCATTCCAACTTTCTTCTGGCAAATTTTCCACATGACATTCATCTGTTGAAAGCAATAGCTTTACAGCAGCCTTTCGAGTCAAATTTCCAAAGCCCACATTCTGAACCTTGATTTTACCTTTCAATTGTTCACCCGCAAACACCGTATCCGGCAACCAGGATTCACGCAACACAAAGCGATAACCCAAGTGATCTTCAATGTATTTGTAGCCCGTTAGGGATTCATCCTCCTCGCCATCGTATTCGTAATCCTTGCCGCTAAAGTGGGCTGCCTTCCAGCTGTCAATGACATTGTTGTTCCAATGCATATTCAAATAGCTGGTGTGTGTACGGAAGCCTTCGTGAGCCAAGAATTCAGGCGTATTGATTACCTTGTAGCCGCTGGCTGTTGCAACCGCCTCGCCACCGTAAGGTGTATTGACGCTGTACTTTTCAAGCCAGGCCACGCCTTCCTCGCGGCAGATGGATTTCGCGCAGTCACTGCCCCAGGTTCCGTAATCATATTCCGTCCCGAGATAGCCATCGTTGAACATTCCCACACGATACATGGTGTCGCCCTTGGTTTCCGCAATCTGCTTGAATACATCGCTATCGATGTTGAAATCTACGCCCCAGTTTTCAAACCCAAGGACCGCCGCAGAATAGTTCGCCGTGCGGGTGAGAATTTTCAACTCCGGCGGCGTCAGGCGCAACATCTTGTTCACCGCCTCAGCCACACGCGCATAAGTAATACTGGTATCGGAATGCATTTCACCGAAGGCTCCGTGCATGCCCATTTCGAGAGCCACCACAATGTCAATGTTCTTTGTCAGGAGAGGGGCCAGCTGTTCAATATGGCGAAGCACCCACTCATGCTCTGCAGTAGTATTAGAGTGGCCATCAAACCACGGGTCGTAACAGAAACGGACAATAACCTTGCTGCCATTCTTACGGATGTTATCAAAGGTGGTCTGCAAAACACTCAGGGCGTCTTCCGTCAAATCCTGGGACTTGCCCCAAGTAGTATCACGCTTGCCCGGCGTGGTCACGGAATCAATGGAGAGCCAAGCGCGGCTACTGAACTCCGCAATATCTGCACGAAGGTGAACCAATTTACCGTAAATGGTTTCCAGAGGCTTCGTACCGTTTGCCTTTACATGGAGCGCCTGTGAATAATAAAAGCCGCGGTCATAATTGGGCAAAGTCTCTAGCTGATCAGTGTAGTCCAAATCCTGCAGCACCAAATAATCCTTGGCTTGCACATTCTGCACGAATAATAAGCCAGTGATTAAAACAAAGGCAAATTCTAAAACTTTATTCTTCATTCCAACCTCACCTCCATAATATAAACCCAAAACACGAAAAAGACACCTAGCTTTCGCCAGGTGTCCTCTCCAACCCTCCTAAAAAAGTGTCTAGATGCCGCCCTTCTTGCTGAAGATGGTATTTGCGTACACCGCACCGTTTTGTACCAGGCGCAAGATGTAGTTGCCGTTCTTCATTCCGGAAATATCCACCGCAAATTCAGACTGGCCAGCCTTCAGCACCTGAGTCATCACCATGCGACCATCCATGGAGAAGATCTTCAAGGAAACGTTGCCCTGCAAGGGTCTTCCCGCATCCAGCTGCAGGATATTCGATGTGGCGCGGGCGCGGAAACCCTCAAATCCAGAAGTAGCATCAGTTGCCCCGCGACGAATCGCCAAAGTTGAATCCACAGTTTCAACAACTTCCGGCTTGGGCTTGTTACGCAGGAGGCGCACTCCAAAGATACCGCCCACCATTCCTGTACTTGCCTGGAACTTTACGGTAATGACCTTCTTGCCCTTCACCATGTTGTCGGGAATGGGATACTTCACATTGACGAATTCATCCACCTTCCACTTGTTCACAATGTTTTCGCTGGCAAGTTTCTCACCGTCAATCATGATGTCGAAGGCGCGGGTGCAACCTTCGTTACCCCAGTAGCGCACCATCAGATCCAGAGAGTCTTCGCTGTTGGTTTCCAGCTCGTAGCTAATGAATCCGCCATCGCCGCCAGAGCACTTACCGGCATCGCGGTAGAATTCACCGTTAGCAGTTCCCGTACTAGAATTTTCATTCTTCATGCGGTGATCTGCTTCGGGCTGCTGTTCACCAGGCGCCACCTTGTCCACCGTCTTGTCATCCAGAGCCAAGGCTTCTTCCTGTTCCTTCTTCAGCTTCTCAAGAACAGTAGGATCGGTCATCACCATCCAATACATCATATAGCGAGCATCGTGCACTTCGTAGAAGGGTTCCAGCAACAAGCCCGCATCCTTCTGGGCGGCGAACAAGTAAGGAGCCTTAAAGTGCAAGGGTTCGCCCTTTACCGGAGTCACCTTGGAAGGAATGTCAGCCTTTTCGCTAGCCAGCATGGGGGCCTGATCCAGAGACTGCAAGGCGCCACCTGCAATATGGCTCCAGCGACCGTCATCAGCAACCAAGCCGCTCAAGCCTTCCGTACCTGTCTTTGCACTAAGCACAATGGGACCGTGAAGAAGTGCCACGTAGTTGTCCACACCACGCAGGTCTTCCGTATGGGTGTACATGGGGTACAGAACTTCCACCACGTCGCCGGACTTTACCGTTCCCGCAGATACATAGCTGGAAACATCGGACTTGGTCACCACGGTATCGCCATTGACGATCACCTTGAATTCGTCGGCCTTCACCCAGTAAGGATGACGCAACATCATCTTGAAACTGCCGGAACCGCTGACGGTAAACTTGGAAGATTCACCCTTCGGGAAGGCGGTTTCCTGCTTGATCTTAACACCCTTTTCGCTCCAGTTCAATTCCGTCGCTGCATAAAGGTTCACGTACAGAGCGTCATTTTCCTTAGTGTAGATGAACTGCGCATACTTACCCGGATTTTCCATGCCGGAGCCAACGCAGCACCACATGCCCGCATTCACCTTGGAATACACGCGGTAATGGCGGGGACGGGCCGGTGTAAAGTAGCAGTAGCCACCGTGAGTCGGATGAATGGTGGAAAGAATATGGTTGAACAAGGCGCGTTCATAGAAGTCCGCATACTTGGCGCTGGGCGTCATGTGGAACAAACGTTCCGTCAGCTTCAGCATATTGTAAGTGTTGCAGGATTCAGGTCCTTCACGTTCCTCGATGTACTTGTTGTACTTGTCGTAATCCGGGAAATGTTCGGAAATACTATTACCGCCAATAGCGATACTACGCTTGTTCACCACGATATCCCAGAAGGTTTCGGCGCCGGCCTTGTAGGTCTTATCGCCACTCAGTTCAGCCACACGGGCGAAACCCACCACCTTGGGCACCTGAGTGTTGGCGTGCTTGTTGGAAAGCACGTCGTTGTTTGCAGCCATGGCGTTCAAGAGCCACTTATGGGACCACTTCTTGGCCGCATCCAAGTACTTGGAGTTCTTGGTAATTTCGTAGGCGTCGGCGTACACTTCATTCATGCCACCGTATTCCGTACCCATCATGGATTCCATGGCGCTATCGTTGAGGCCGTTGGTAATGGTGATGCCCCAGTCGCAAAGAGAAAGGAACATGGTCTTGGCCTTGTCAATGCCACCGTACATCCAGGCATCACGTAAGCCTGCGTAAGTCTTGTGAATGTTGTACCAGGGTACCCAATAACCGCTCTGAGCGCCGGCATTTCCGCCCTTGAATTTCAGCCACATGGACTTTCCATTGGGAACGCCGCTAATGTAGCCTACAAAGTTTGCGTCCTTGGAATTCTGCTTCTGGATGATTTCCAGCTCGTCCACCACATATTCCATACGCTTCTTGATATTTGCGTCGCCGGTAGCTGCATAATGCATGGCCAGGGCACTCAAGTAATGACCCAGAACGTGGCCATCCAGGCCCGCCCAGTTACTGAACTTGGTTGCCTTCGGGGTCATACCCGCTTCTTCATAAAAAGGCGCAATCAGCTTATCCGTGTCATAAGCCAAAAGAGTTTCGCCGTTCAAGTCCTGGCGATCCTTCAGGGGGCCATCCAAGAGCTTAACAGCAGACAGCGGAAACATTTCCGTATAAAGCTGATCCTGTGCAAAACCAATGCCTGCCGCAAGACCCAGCGACAAGGCAACCAAGCGGAACTTTCCAGAAAGAGAGCCGCGAATAGAGCTTTTAATTGATACTCCGAACATATTGTTCCCTCGTGATTATCTACATACACCTATCCAGGGAATTTCCCATTCTAAAAATAGGACCGAAAAAGCCCTAAATCCACCCCCTCATCGCAAACAGTTTTGCAGAAATTGCAAAAACCAAACCGCCAGAAATGACAAAAGACCCCGCTTGCGCGAGGTCCTTTTAAACTCTTAATTCAACAATCCGGAGGATTATTTCACAGAGGCAGCCTTGTTCCCCAGATAAACCGCCTGGAGGGCGCCAGAGATATAAGCCAGGGGAGCATTCCAGTTAATGGCCACTTCGTTGGTAGCATAGCTGCAACGGTTGTCGATGTAGGCCAGAGCCGGCTTGTCTGCGGCGGCATAGTTGGGGCACTTCCAAAGTTCCTTGCCGTCCAGGTTAATATCCTGCTTGCCCAGGTGAGGTCCACCCACCAGCATACCCGGCACCGGATCGTCCACCAGGTCGCCTTCGCTGGGGCGGTGGTGCGGGAATCGAGCGCTACGATAGCCGAAGCCTGTCACGTAGGAGATTTCCATGGGGTTCTTGCCCAGCAGATAGTCAAGGACCTGCTGTGCGCCATCCACGTAGCTCTTGTCGCCGGTCAGGTAATAGGCGTGGAGCAATACCATGGCGTTATTGGCCATAGCGCTATTGGAACCCCAGTTCCAGCTCCAGGGGAATGCAGGCAGATGGTAACCGCTAGTATCACCCACAGCACGCAGGTTGTTGGCTTCGTCCATCACCACCTTCTTTGCGGCCTTGTTCAAGTCAGCACCGAAAGTTGCAGCGTCCTTGGCCACGCGGAATGCGGCAAGCATATTCACGTTGCCCCACCAGGCGCCATCGGGAGTAAACTTGTTCTTCTTCAGGTCAGCCAGGTAACCTGCAGCGGCCTTGTCCTTGCCGGCACCGTAGGCAACCTTGGCGCGATAAAGTTCAGCGGCAGCCCAGCGGAATTCATCCTTGCCGTCTTCACCACCATGCATGTATTCACCGGTCTGCACATCAGAAGGCTGCTTGTAGAATGCCTTGGGATACTTCTTAGCCCAGGCGTAAGCCTTTTCTGCAGCCTTCAGGCAAGTTTCCGCATAAGCAGCATCGGCCTTCTTGTAAATCACGGAAGCCTGGGCCATGACTGCGGCAAAATCCAGAGTTGCGGTGACGTTCTTGATAATGGCATAGCGGGGAGCGCCATCCAGTTCCGGCATCACGGAAGCGCCAAACATCAAGGTGGTAACCTTATGGTAAACGCCACCGTCAACATCCTGCATGGTAAGCATCCAGTCCAGATTGTACTTCACTTCTTCCAGAAGCGCCGGGTAGTTCTTCAACTCGCGGGGAATGTTCCAGGAGAGGGTATCCATATAAGTCGGGAAATCCTCGTACATTTCCAGCAGGGTGAACACGGTAATGCCGGAGTTCACGATATACTTGCCGTAGTCGCCCGCATCGTACCAACCCTTGGAAGAGTTGATCATCACGTTCTGACCAGCCTTGGGATGCTTCTTCCCTACAGCCTTCTCGTAGCCAGGAGCGGTACGGGCATCGGTACCATAGACGATCACCTGGTCATCGGGATGGCCGGCGGCACGGACCCACTTTCCACCGTACTGGGCCTCGATAGGCATGCTGGCACGCTGGTAATAGAACCACTTGATGGCACCCTTGGTCAACTCTTCATAAACGCAGTCACCAATGACAATGGGGTTGCCCAGGTATTCGCCACCGCGGTAGAGGCGGTAGGTTCCCGGAGTCTTCACGGCGGAAAAGTCGTATGTCTGAACTTCTTCCCCGCTGTATTCCCAGTCATAGACCATGGGGGCATCCATCTTCAGGACAGTCTTTCCATTAAGGTCACGGACTTCCAGCTCGTTGGCATCACTGCCCGGCACAATGGCCAGTTTCTCGGATTCCGGGGTAAAGCCCAGCTGGTTGATCAAAAGGGGGCCGGCGACAGCGCTTGTGGACAAGGCGCTACCCAGCGCAACAGACAAAACAACAGAATTAAACTTTTTCATGTCCTGAATATACTTACAAAACAAGATTTTGTGCTAAAGCAACCCACATTTTTATGTTTTCAAAAGGAACCAAAAGCCCCAAAAATCACTTCCAGTATATACGAAAGGCCATTTCAACATCATCCGTTCCAAAAGAGCTTTGTTTGTGAAGCCAACAATTGCAATCAAAATACGACAGGTAATCATCTGATATGGGAAATGAAAAATATTCGCCCTGAATATTACCTCTATAATACTCAAAATTTTTTTCAACATACCCTTTTTTTCTCCAAAATAAAGTCACACGGCAATTATCCAAAACCTTCACCCGTACAGAATCACCATCATACTCATAGGAATGGACTATTTCAGATACATCGATATCATAATCCTTCGACACCTTATCCGCATCAATTAAAGAGAACTTAATATGGTCTTCATGAATTAAAGGAAAATTGAAATATTCACCATTTTTAAACCACCAGGAAGCATCTTCTTTCTCTTTTACAGAAAACATATACGTTCTATCACTTCGCACAGAAACCAGCGAATCATCCGACTGAAGCATTAAATTAAAATCAAGGCCACAAGAGCCTCGAATAGTATCACGAAAAGCCCCTGAAAAATACAAGTTTAAGTCACATCCATCATCAAAATTACATTTTGTATAAAAGTGCAACAGCAAATTACTCTCGGCATGTCTTTTCGTGCTTCCGTCACAACAACTGACAAAAGTTCCATCACAGCCAGCATTCATATCACACCCTAAAAAAATCAGCAAAGGCGGGATCACCCATAAAAGCTTTTGCACAATCTACCTCAACAATAAAATCGGAACAGCAGGTAAATACGCATTAGAGTATTTGCCGTTTACAACAGAGCCATCCTTTCTGGCAAAAGAATAATTAGTTTTTGAAACTTTCACTGACTCACACTCCTCTTCCCTACCCTTTTCAACACAAGTCAGTCTTCCATCTAAAACCCAAGAAGAATTCCACTTACCATCATTCTCTAAGTTTGTAAACATCGTTATTCCATTTGAAAACACATCGCCAGAACACTCATCAAATGGAAGTACATCACAAATTTTGAATTTTTCACCCCTTGGCGGAACGACAAGCCGCAGTCTTTTATTCAAACTCATAAAACATTGATAATTCTCTTTACAATTCAATTCATCCCTTTCAAGGGAGGTTTCACCCAAAGCATAAGTCATTACGTATGTCAAGGCATTTTCATCACTCAACGAATAAGGATAATTCGTAAGCACAACCTCTCCTCTATCATTAAAATGAAAATCTGCCCTGAACACTTTCTGCACTATATCAAAGCCATTTTGATTATTTTCAGCGCCTAAGTCCACCGCATCCTTCTGTGCGGAACTATACAATTTTAATTTCGTATTTTTCCAAGAATTAATCGGTGAATTTGCTAGCCAATTCAACCCAGCCATGTTCGGCCGGTCAATTACCCAAAAGTTTTCGCCAAAATACAGAATTGTTCGATTATTTTCAATTACAGCATCATAGGTATCATCTTTTTTATGGGACCAAGTCATCCTTGCCGTATAACCAACGACCTTATTTTCATAATCCTCGATTCGACGTTCCAAAACAGACGCGTCCTGACCACCCTCCACGGTAAAATTATAGTCCTTATTACCAACCCGATTACATAAATCAAATATTCCGATGAGCAAATCTAAACTGAAACCAGGGTAGTCATCCAAAATATCATACGCTCTTGACCAAATATCACTAAAGGGAATATGCTTATTATCACCTTGTCCCTCCTCATAGGTCAACACATTGTGATCATTATAACGATGAAATTTATCAGAGGAACCTCTCTTATCAAAACTAGAATACCCCCTATCCTGAATCAAAAAACCGCTTTTTGAGCTAGAAAGAGTAATTGATAAATTGTCCTGCTGATCATGCGCCTGCCCACGAGTCCAAAGTTCGCCATCTTCGGCAATCATTGAAAGAGCAACAGTATCCCTATTTTTCACCACAGTAATCAGTCCTACACCATCCTTAAAACTTCCCCAAAGAGAATCCCTTTGAGGAAGTATTTTTCTGCTAGATTTATACAAACTATCATCGGGAAACCCAAATGAGACTAGAACATTAATTTTACCGTTTTCAGCCTTTAAAGGGAATGCTTCACTCATCGCCAGGTACTTCGGATCATTCTTTAATTTTGCCCACACACGATAGTCTGGATTATACGTCACACCATCATCAGCTTCCACGGGAATTAAACCTAGAGGATAGTAAACATCTTCCACAACCGTTCTCACCGGCCTCGAGAATTCAAATATGTAATCCGGAGATTTCAAGAATTTTCCGTTAATACCAGGAAAATTCACATTTTTTGATTTATACGCATCTTGTAGCGCCGCTAGAACATAGGTTAAATCATCCCATATATATTGAGAGTAACCCATACCTTCGGAATACCCACCATTCGGACCATAATGACGATTTAAACCACTATTTATCATGTCAAGATTTTCTTTTGTTCCATAATGAATATACTCATACAGAGCCAAACTGCCATATGTTTTCACCACAATGTTATTTTCCGCAAGGAAAGGACCAACAAGTTCTAGCCAGGCACGAATCCCGTCATATGTGGTCTTGTATTTCAAAAGTGAAAAATTTCTAAAGTCATCCCCATTTTTTAACCAAGCTAACAAAGACACCCTTACCATAACATCTGATATTTTTTGAAGAATATCCGTATACCCACCAAAATTATCAACAAGAAAACTTAATCCAGAAATCCCATCTACAGCACAATCGTATGTAGACCCAAGATATCCTAAATCATTACCAACAATCAAATCAAAAAAATCATGACAAGTTTCTGTATAGCCAGAAAGACTAAATAACGATTTATAGAAATTCACATAACTCTGTATTTTTGAACCATTGTAATTCACTACATTAAAACATTGCAAAACACCATCTATGGAGGTTACAGCCTCATCGACAAAGGAACTATGAGACATAAAATAATCCGTATACTTCATTTCCTTTACGGAATCACCAGCTATTGTTTTTAACATACCTTTTTCCTCATCCATGGAAAAAACATATTTGTTTTTTCCATAAGAAGAGTCTCCATCGCTAGGTGGAAATTGTGCAAGTATCGCATCAGCCAGCAAAATGTCCAAATTATCTTTTGTTGTTTCCCATCTGCAAGTTTGTAGCGGAGTCCCTATACCGCATTGAGTTTTAGAAAGCATCTTGAGTGGCATTTCTCTCAATTTTTTCAATTCCTTAATAACATCTACACCATGCTTTCGAATCGCAGCGGTATCCAATTTTCCCTGACCAATACTCCACATTGAATCCTGAGGTGGAAAAAACATATCCTTTACAACACCAAAACTACCACATGCAATGTTTTCAAGCAACGTCAGCACCCAACCAACGCCATTCATAGCACCCGTTTCCACATCCGCGACACTATTAATAGCTCCACTTACAATTCTTTTACATTCTTCCGAAAGTGTTTCACATACGGCCACAGCCGGAAACATTGTGTGTACAATGCCCGTGGTTATAGTTCGGCAAAGAGTACGTAGCCACGAAAAATGTCCCACTTTAAAATAAGCGTAATTTCCTACAATACTATCAACAGATTCCTCAATCCATCGATTTTCCTCTTCAATAAAATGTTCTATGGTTACAGAATCTCGTTCAACATCATAGACAAATTCCAAAGGCAAAGCGAAAACAACACTATCGCCACTATTCAAAACAGCGTGCACATCATAGATTGCACCACGTATAGCTAAATCAGCCGACCTATTAGGTCCTTGCGGATCAAAAGACAATCGTTCTACCGAAGGAATCTTTTTGTCTCTAAAGGAATTTTTATCAAATACAAGGCTAACCACCTCCTTTGTATAAGGAGTCTGTCCAAATAAGTAATCAACCTTAATAGAATCCTCTGAAAAAATGTTTTCTTTAGCCTTTACCTCTGTTTTAGAAACCGATTTTGACTCAACCCACCATCTAACTCTCACCTTTCTATATTCTGGAAAAGCAATCTCAAAGAACGGTACCAAAGAAGTCTTTTGATACAAAGTAAATCTAGAACTCCATCCCTCAACCTTCACCCTTTTTCCACCGACATATACATACCCACGTAATTCGCGACCATCTGTAGCTTCAATCATTACATTAATTTGATTATAAAACCAATCAGGCAGTTTTGTAATTTTAAACATTTCAGAACTACCTTCAAAATTCGTCACTGAGTTAATTTCACCTAGGTCAACATAATCCTTTATTCTGAAAGCATGTACAGAATCAACAAAATGCTGAAGAATGCTACGAATAGAATCTTTCCTAGCACTCTCGAAGCCATCATCACATTTTGATTGAATAGGAGCTGAATCCACCCACCACTGGATAGGAAGTTTTTGTGCTGAACCATAATACTTAACTGAAATAACACTATTGTAAGCAAAATCTATTTGCTTATAAGAGTTATCTAAATAATACTTACACCCATTTATCGTCAAATACCCAGACAATTGCAAAGCAGGAACAGAGTTCACACCTAGCACAACCCTACTCACGCCCCAACTCAGAGGCATGCTATCTAGTACAATTTCATCGCCATCTTGTAAGGAAACGATAGTCGCAACATTGTGATAAATCTTATGAACAGAAGCTAAACCACATTGTGCTAAAATGAACAAAACTACAAGGATATTCCGATAGTTGGCAAGCATAACAATCTATGTGAAAAACTAGTTAAGTAACTCGACTGCCTGAATTGGACAATACATATTTGCTGGGTTGCCTTCATTATCATGGTTCATACGGCATTCTGTATCACTCATTCCCACATTGGCATCGCCTACACCCACCAATGCAAAATTTGGATAAATCAATTGAATCTTGCTTCTTGTCGCATATGCCGTTTGCAGAATAGCCTGATAATCCTTGTAATAAGCACTGGAAGAGGTTACCGCCAATCGTAGACGATATTTTTTTCCATTATAAGTTACATCATACCCCGTATCTACAAAAAACAATCCCGCATTCATCCCTATACTATACGACGATATTGAGTATGCGCAAGACGTTAGCGGAATACCCGCAAAACCATTGGAGTTGCTTCCGTTGCACACAGGTTCGTTCTGGGCAATCGCACTACAAGTGAAAAACATCAACAGAGATAAAAAAACTTTTTTCATTTTTTTCCTTTAAATTTTACATCTATTCTCAAGAGTTAACCCTTACTAAATCTACCAAAAAAAAACGAGGCTTCTAAAAAATTTCCCACCATTTTTATGTTTTCAAAAGGAACCAAGTCGCGGACGCTCCACTTCCGACGAACTAAAAACAAAAATCCCCAAAGGCGAATGTGATGTGAACCCCGAAAGTTGGACACAACCTTCGGGGTTTTCATGTATAAGAAACACACAGAAAAAGAATGGATTCGGGCTTTTGATCTCTACCA